>JBBQIZ010000019.1:0-35287 GCA_038325425.1 Chthoniobacterales bacterium | reverse complement strand
TTCGGGAGGAACTTTTTCTTGGCCAATCCGACGCCGTGTTCTCCGGTGATCGTCCCGCCGAGCGACAGCGCGTAGTCGAAGATCTCCTGCATCGCGATTTCGACGCGCTCCATTTCGGCGTGGTTGCGTTCGTCGGTCAGGAACGTCGGATGCAGATTGCCGTCGCCCATGTGGCCGAAGGTGCCGATGCGGAGTTGGTGCCGCGCGCCGACTTCCTGGATGAAGCGAATCATCTTCGTCAGTTCGCTGCGCGGCACGGTCGCGTCTTCGAGGATGGTCGTCGGCGCGACGCGGGCCAGCGCGGAGAAAGCGGAACGCCGGGCCAGCGCGAGCTTCGCCGCTTCGTCGGCGTTGGCCGCGATCTGCACCTGCGTCGCCCCGCAGTGCCGCGCGATGTCTTCCATTTGCCGCGCCTCATCCTCGACGGCGGCGGGATGCCCGTCGGCTTCCATAAAGAGGATCGCCTCGGCATCCAGCGGCAGGCCGATCTTCGCGAAGCTTTCCACGCAGCCGATGGTGACCCGGTCGAGAAACTCCAGCGTGCAGGGGATGATCTTCGCCGCGATGATCGCCGACACGGTGTCGGCGGCATCCTCCATCCGGGAAAACATGGCGAGCAGCGTTTTCTTCGCGGCTGGCTTCGGCACGAGCTTGAGCAGGACTTTGGTGATGATCCCGAGCGTGCCTTCGCTCCCGATAAACACGTCCTTCATCGAATATCCGGCCACGTCCTTCACACATTTGTTGCCCAGCCAGACGATTTCGCCGCTCGCGAGCACCACCTCCAAACCCATCACGTAGTCGCGCGTGATGCCGTACTTCAGGCCGCGCAAGCCGCCGGAGTTTTCCGCGACGTTGCCGCCGATCGTGGAAATTTTCATCGAGCCAGGATCGGGCGGGTAGAGCAGCCCGACCGCATCCGCAGCTTCGGCGATCTTCTGCGTGATCGCGCCCGCCTCGACCAACACCGTCAGATTCTTTTCATCGAGTTCGAGCAGCCGATCCATCTTCACGAGACAGAGCACGATCGCGTCGGCGGTGGGGATGCTGCCGCCGCTCAACCCCGTGCCGGAGCCGCGCGAGACGATCGGAATCTTCTCCTGCGCGGCGTAGCGGACGATGCGCGCGACTTCCTCCGTCGTCTGCGGGAGCACGACCACGCCGGCTTCGCCTTTCAGCGCCGCCGTGCCGTCGAAACCGTAGGTCAGCAAATGCTCGCGTTCGTGCAGCACGCGCTTGGCGTCGAGCAGGGAAATGAGTTCGGCGGCGAGCGGGGACATGGAGTACTCGCTTTCTACGGTGGATTTCCGCGCGAAGAAAGCACGGCGAAGGCCGAATCCTCGCGCGGCGATGCACACCGCACCGCCCTACTGGCCGAACTGTTCCGGGTTTCGTGCGCGTTGATGTCGTGCCGGTACTTCGTCATGCCCGCGCCGTTCTTGTAATTCGTGGCGCTCGTCTTCGGCACCACGAGCACTTTTTCGGAGGGCAGCAGCGACACGATTTCCGTCGCCTGCCGGATATACGAAACCGGCGCCCAACTTAGTGCCGGAAACGTCGGCGGCGCAGACCGAGGAGTAGGGCGACGCCCCCGAGGAGCGACACCGCGGCGCCGGGCTCTGGGACATTGGTGACCTCCAAGTTCACCTGACCGCCGGTGAAGGTGAATTCGCCAATCATCCCCGGGTTCGTGATCACCCAGTTCTCGATCGTCGCCAGCCCCGCTTCGCTACCCGTCAGACCGGTGATCAGGCCTTCGTATATGCCTGTCGTCGCGCCGAGGTCGGTGAAAGTGAAAGCTTGCAGGTTGTCGAACGCCCACAGCCCGCCGAGCCGGGCCAGCGTCGAGTTATTCAGCCCCGCGCCGAGCGTCAGTTTGATCTCGGCGCCGCCGGCCAGCGTCACTGCGCCGTTGATTTCCAGATCGCTGCCGACCGCCGCGCCGCCTTGCAAAGCGCCGTCCGTGCCGACCGTGACCGCCCCCACAATCGCGCCGCTCCCGCCGAAAGTGCCTTCCGTGACGTCGATCAACGATAGCCCGCTGACCGTGCCGTCGATGAGCAACTTCGCCGTGCCGACCTTCGTCAGCGCGCCCGTGCCGGTGAGATTCCCGGTGTAGGTCGTGTCCGTGTCGTTCCCGCCGACGTTGAGGCTGTTCGCGCCGAGCGCCAGCGCGTCCGCGCCTTGCAGTCCGCCGAGATCGTAAGTGTTCGTCCCCGCGACTGTGAAGGTCACCGTCTGCGCCCCGGAAACGCCGGTATCCAGCGTCGAGTTTTGCAGCGCGTCCACGTTGCCGAGCGCCAGCGTTCCGCCGTTGGTTCGCGTCACCCCGCCGTGCGTGCTCGCGCCCGTCAGGTTCAGCGTTCCGGTTCCGCCCTTGGTCATGCCCAATTCGCCAGTGAACTGCCCGGAGAACGTCGTCGTCGCCGATTGATTGATCGTCAGGACCGCCGCGGTCGCGCTGGTGATGAAACCCGGCGACGTCGCGCCGGTCGCCAAGGTCTGGGTCAATTGCCCGACCGTCTGGTTGAACCCATTGAGGTTGAGCGTGCTGAGGCCCGCGTTGTAGCTCACGCCCATCAGCACGGTCGTGCTCGTCGGCAGGGCATTTTCCACATCGAGCCGGACCGTCCCACCGCCTCCGACCACCGTGCTACCCCACGTGTTGCCCGCCACGCCGACGGTGATCAATCCGCTCTGATCGAGATAGAAATTACCCGTGCCCAAGGTCACCGGCGTCGTGATGAAATTGACCGTACCGCCGCCAGGGTTAAACACAACCTGCGAGGTCGAGCTCAACCCGCCCGCGATGTTCAACACCGTACCGCCCGTGCCGCCGATGCGCATTCCGACCGGCGCCGAGATCAGGCCGGTGACCGTGTTGTTTCCGCTCGAGCTCAGCAAATTGGTGAAAAAGGTGTTACTCGGATCACCACCCACGAAAGTCAGTGCTTCGGCGACGGTAATGTTGTTGGCCAGTTGCAAACGTCCGCGACTCGCCGTGTAGATCGTCGTCCCCGCCCCGGCTCCGATGGCGCCGAGCGCGTTGTTGTGACGGATTTCCACGGTGCCGCCGCTGATCACCGACTGCCCGCTGTAGGTGTTGTCGCCGGCCACCGTCACTTTCGATGAGACGACCGTGGTCCCGGAGGGAATCCGCTGCCCGCCGGCAAACGTGACCGCCGAAGCCCCGGCGGCGTTGTCCAAAATCCGCCCGTCGAGAACCAGCGTCCGGGTATCGTCGGGCGAAGTCAGGACCAGTTCGCGGTCCGCTCCGATGGTGACATCGCCGCTGAAGGTGAGATTGCCCGTGCCGGCGTTGAGCAGACCGTTGGCCGTAAAACTCCCGGCAATCGTGCCGGCTGCGCCGGTGTAGGTCAGCGTGTGAAAAGAAGCTTCCGCCCCGACCGTTCCGGCCGCGGCCACTTGATAATTCACCGTACCCGTCGCGTCGGTGACATTCGCCGCAGTCGCCGCCGCGGTCCCGCTCAGCGCGACGACGTTTCCGCCACTGATGGTCGCGTAGCGAGTCCCCGCGCCGACGCCGATGCGGGCCCAAGTGCCGACGATGCCGTTGGTATTAGTGATGTTCGTCGTCGCCACGGTGCCCGCGCCCTGAATGTTCAGCGTCGCGCCCGCGCCGCGGGTGAAGACGCCGGTTTGCAGGGTGAGCGTCCGGCCTGTTTGCACATTCCAGACCTGGCCGGAGTTGGCCAGCATCGTGAGGTTCGAGCTAATCGTGAGGTCCGCCGTGGCCGTCGAAAGGTCGATCGTCGAACCGGTGAGGTTCAACATCGCCTGCGTCAGGCTCGGTTGCACGGCTGGCCCGCCGAGGGTCAGCGTCTGCCCGGCGGCGCCCGTAATTTCCACGGTGCCGGTCGGATCGGTGATCCGCAGGCCCACCCAACTGACCGACCCGCCGAGCGCGTTGGAAAGCGAGCTGCCGACATTCCAGTGCGCGATGTCGTTGAGGTTCGGCGTAGTGTCGCCGGCCCAACTGCCCGCGGCGTTCAACGCGGTCGCATCGGCGTCCTTCACCCGCACGGCGGCGGATAGAACAGACGGGCAGATCACCGCGACTAGCAGGAAGCCGCAGGGACGAAGGAGGCGAAAAGGAGTCAGCATTGGCAGGGGAATAGGTAGAGGTGGAGGTGGACGGAAGCGCCGCAAGTTCCTAACGCAGGCTTATGGCAATTCAATCCCGGTACGCAAAACTACACTGGTTTTAACTGTAACGTTTTCCGCTACATGCCTGTCGCCTCGATTCCTCAGTCCCGCCCCGCCCGAGCCACGATCTCGGGCGCGCCAAACAGAATCTTCCCCGACCGGCTGCTTTGCGCGGCGTGCGTCAGGGCGGCGGTCACTTCGTCCAGAGGATAGATGCGTTCGACCGGCGTGTGCAGCACTCCGTCGCGGATCAGCGGGAACAATTCGGCGAACATCGCCGCCTGCTCCGCCGCCGTCGTCTGGCGATACCACTGCGAAATCCAAAACCCGCGCCAGACGAGGTTCTGGAAGATGAGCATTCCGTTGGGAATTTTCAGCGGCTGCCGGCCCATCGCGCCATAGGTCACGATCGTGCCTTCGCGGGTCAGCGACTTGGCGAGGCGCAGCGCGCTTTCCCCGCCGACGGCGTTGAGCGCGAGCCGGATTGCGGCGCCGCCCGTCGCCGCCCGGATGGATTCGCGCAAGTCGCCCTCGTCGAGCAGCACCACGTCCGCCCCGAGGTCGCGGAGTTCCGCGATCAATTCCGGCCGCCGGACCAGATTCACCGTCCGCAGCCCGCGGACGCGCGCGAGCTGGATGACCGCCCGCCCGACGCCCGAGTTCGCGGCGTTTTGCAGCACCCAATCGCCGGGTTCGAGCGCCGCAAAGTCGGCCAGCATCCGCAGCGCAGTCGCGGGATTGATCTTCACCATCGCCGCCTGCGCGATCGGCAGGCCTGGCGGCACGACGTGCAGTGCGGCTGCCGGCACGATCATTTCCGCCCGCCAGGTGCCGATCCCGTGCGGGAGCAAAACTTGATCCCCGATCCGCAGCGTCGCGACTTCCCCACCGACCGCTTCGACGACTCCGACCCCTTCCACGCCCGGCACCCCGGGCAGTTCCGGGCGGACCGGGTATTTGCCCTCGATCACGTTCAGATCGGCGGGATTGATCGGCGCGGCCAGCAGGCGGACCCGCGCCGCAGCCGACGGCAACGGCGGCAATTCCACCTGCTCGACCCGGGCCACCGCCGTGGGATCGCCGTGCTCGTGAAAAACAATCGCGCTGACTTTCGACATCGTGCGCCTACGATGCCGCGCCGTGGCCGACTCGACAAAACCTTTCATCGCCGCTCCCGTGACGCGCGCCGTCCGACAGGCCAGTGGCTACCGGACCGGCGCGCGGCTCGCGCTCATCGGCGTCGGCGTCAATTTCGTCCTCGCCGTCGTCAAGATCGTCGCCGGCATCCTCGGCCATTGTTACGCGCTCATCGCCGACGGCATCGAGTCCACGCTCGATATCTTCGGCTCGCTCGTCATCTGGTTTGGGCTGAAAGTTGCCGCCGAACCGCCCGACGACGAACACCCCTACGGCCACGGCAAAGCCGAGCCGCTCGCCTCCGTCGCCGTCGCCCTCGCGGTCATCGCCGCGGCCATCGGGCTCGCCATCCAGAGCATCCGCGAGATCGTCACCCCGCACCACGCACCGGCCCCCTTCACGCTCGTCGTGCTCATCGCCGTCGTCATCGTCAAGGAGACGCTCTTCCGCAAAGTCGCCCACGCCGCGCAAGGCCTCGGCAGCACCGCGGTCAAGACCGACGCCTGGCATCACCGCTCGGACGCCATCACTTCCGCGGGCGCCTTCATCGGCATTTCCATCGCCCTCATCGGCGGGCCGGGCTGGGAACCGGCGGATGACTGGGCGGCGCTTTTCACCTGCGGCCTGATCGGTTTCAACGGCTACCGCCTGCTCATTCCGGCGCTCCACGAAGTCATGGACACCGCGCCGGCGCCCGAATTTGCGGCCACCGTCCGCGAGATTGCCGCTGGCGTGCCCGGCGTCGCCGACGTGGAAAAGTGCCGGGTCCGCAAGATGGGCCTCGAGTATTACGTGGACATCCACATCGGCGTGGCTGCCGATCTCTCCGTCCGCGCCGGCCATGAGATCGGCCACGCGGTCAAGGACACCATCCGCGCCGCGCAACCCACCGTCGCGGACGTGCTCGTCCATATCGAACCGATTGAACCTGTCGAACCCGCCGCTTGACGCCTGGGGCACACTGAGCGCCCATTCGCGAAAAGGCATAGCGAGTGCTATAAGCAGCACAGTGAATCAATTGACTATAATCCTCGCCTTCCTCGTCGCCGGGGCGCATGTGGTCTTTTTCTTCTGGCCGCGCAAGCCGCTGGAAGGCCCGACCGATGAGGAAGGGCGCCCGATCTTGTGGTGCAACGAGGACGAACAGTCCAAGGATGTGACCTGCGTCTGGGCCGATGCAGCGGCCGAGCCTGCCGACGAGCCGCGATTGCCGCTCTCCTTCAGCCAGTCGATCACCGCCCAACCCGACCCGCAGCAGCGCTCCGCCGCCTGAGCGCCCGCCTATCCCAGCGCCGCGCGCTGCCGGTTGAGCAGGACTTTGCAGGCGCTCTTGATCCGCGTGAGGATGTAATAAACCGTCTGCGAGCGGATGCGCACGAGCTGACCGCCGACAATCTTCGGCACGAAATCCGCCGGCAGCGCCATGATCGTGTCGAGCGGCAACCCGTCGAGCCCGCGGCACAGGATCGACGTCATCGCCTTGGTCAGCGTCTGGACCTGCGGCCCGAGCGTCACCCGGAAGTGCGCGTGCTGCTCCGCATCCATCTTCAGGAACACGCCGACCGTATCCGTGCATTCCTCATCCTTGCGCACATCCTCGAGGTCGAAAGCCTCGCCGTCCTTCGGCTCGTGTTTCTTCGATTGCTCGGCGTAAGCGATCAGATTTTCCCGCTTCTCCTCCTCGGGCAGCGATTGGAAAAGCTCGATGATCGCCGCCAGCTTCGGCGGATAAACCGTCGCCGGCTCGGCGCCGTCGGGTTCGGGGCAGCTTTTGCTCATCAGTGGCTGCGTTCGATGGGCGCACGCACCTTGTTGCCCCACTCCGTCCACGAGCCGTCGTAATTTCGCACCCTCTCGTAGCCGAGCAGATATGTGAGCACGAACCAAGTGTGGCTGCTGCGCTCCCCGATCCGGCAATAGGCCACGATGTCCGCGTCCGGCGCCAGCGCGCAGCCTTCCGTGTAAATCTTCCGCAGTTCATCCGCGCTCTTGAACGTCGCGTCGTCCTTCACCGCCGTCTTCCACGGCACACTCTTCGCGCCAGGGATGTGCCCGCCGCGCAGCACCCCTTCCTGCGGATACTCCGGCATGTGCGTCACCTCGCCCTTGTATTCGCCCGGCGAACGCACATCGATCAGCGGCTTCTTCGCCTGGCTGTGCGCCAGCGCCTCGTCGTAGAACGCGCGGATCTCGTCGTCATACCGCTTCGATGGCGTCGGATAATCCACCGCCGCGAACTTCGGCTTTTCCTTCGAGAGCGCCCGCCCTTCCTTCACCCACTTATCGCGGCCGCCATCGAGGATCTTCACCTTCTCGTGGCCGAAAAGCCGAAACGCCCACAGCGCGTAAGTCGCCCACCAGTTTGATTTGTCGCCGTAGAAAATCACCGTTGTGTCCGGGCCGATCCCGTGCCGCGCGCAGAGCGCCGCAAACGTTTCCGGCGTGACGTAATCGCGGACCAGCGGATCCTGCAGATCGTCGCGCCAGTCGATGTGCACCGCGCCGGGGATGTGGCCGGTATCATAAAGCAGCACGTCCTCATTGCTCTCGACGATGCGGGTGTTCGGTTCATCGAGATGGGCGGCGAGCCACTCGGTGCTCACCAGCACCTCGGGGTGGGCGTATTGGGAAGGGGAATCGCTCATAGGTCCGGGCAGGATAGCCGAGAAGCCGCCCCGCCCTCAAGGTGCATCACTGTCATAGTTGCGGCCGCCGGCGCGCGGAAATGCCGGACCGCCAGGCGCAGATCGCCGCCGCGCTCCGGTCAGGCGAAAAGCGCCGCGATCTCCCGCTGCATCGCCTCCGCCGCCGCGCGCGGGTCCGACGCATTCCGGATCGGCCGCCCGACCACGAGATGATCCGCCCCCGCCCGCAACGCCTCCTCCAAAGTCATCGTCCGCTTTTGATCGTCGCCCCCGCTTTCTCCCGCCGCGCGAATCCCCGGCGTCACGATCAACGGCCCGTCCCCCAGCTCGCGCCGCAGCCCCGCCGCCTCCCGGCCCGAGCAGATCAGCCCGTCCATCCCCGCCTCAATCGCCTTCCCCGCCCGCCGCGACACCAACTCCGCCACCGGCCCAGTCCAACCCATCTCGCGCACCTCCGTCTCGTCCACACTCGTCAGCACCGTCACCGCCAGCAGCTTCATCGCCCCGCGCACCGGCGCCACCGCGCGATACACCCCGCTCGTCCCATGCAGCGTGCAAAAGTCCGCCCCATGCCGCGCCAGATTCGCCACCGCCCCGCGCACCGTCGCCGGCACATCGGAAAACTTCAGATCCGCAAACACCTTCTTCCCCTGCCCTTTCAGCTCCGCGAGCAGCGCGAAATAATCCCCGCTCATGCAGAACTCCAGGCCGATCTTGTAAAACGTCACCGCCTCCCCGAGCCGGGCGATCCATTCCCGCGCCTCCGCGAGCGTCGGCACATCGAGGGCGAAAATCAGCCGGTCGCGCGGGTCGATCGGTTTCGTGGAAAGCAGAGAGTCGGCAGGCATGGCGGGCGAAGGTTGTCGGCGGAATCGCCGCCCCGCTCAACTCCGAACTTCATCCGCTCCCTCGCGAATGGACCCTAGCCGCCAGACCCACCCCCGCCTAAAGTCCGCCCAGCCCAGCACCGCCCTTTCCGCCTCGCTTCCCTTGACCGATCCCGCCCCCCCGCTTCCCACCGATCCCCCTCCTCCGCCGCCCGCCGGAACCCCGCGCCGCCGCCAGATCGAGCATCGCCGTTTTCTCATGATCGGGCTGGCGCTCCTCGTCGCCATCCTCGTCCTCCTGCGCTTCTTCTCCCGCCCCCCGCAAGCGACCGACGCCCCGCCCGCCAGCGCGCCCGCTGCACAAACGAGCGACCGCCAGGCCGAAGAGCAGGCCCTGGAAATGCAGCGCCAGGGCCAGCTCGCCGCGGCCGAACCCATCTTCCGCCGCATCCTCGCCGCGCGCACCGCACAGCTCGGCCCGGAGCACATCGATACCCTCGCGGCGATGAACAACCTCGCCAACCTCCTCCACGACCGCGGCCAGGATAGCGCGGCCGAACCGATCCACACCGCCTGTCTCGACGCCCGCGAACGCACCCTCGGCCCCGATCATCCCCACACCCTCGCCAGCCTGAACAACCTCGGCCTTATCCTCGAAGGCAAAGGCGACTTCGACGGCGCGGAAAAACTGTTTCGCCGCGCCCTGGCCTCCATGCAGCGCCTCGCCGGCCCGGAAGACGCCGACACCCTCTCCATGCTCAACAACCTCGCCGGCGTCCTCTCCGACCAAGGCGACTACGCCGCCGCCGAACCCCTCTACCGGCAACTCTCCGCCGCCCTGCAGAAGACCCTCGGCTACGATCACCCCTCCACCCTCGCCGGCGAAGGCAACCTCGCCAACCTGCTCCTGCGTAAGGGCAACGCCGCCGCCGCCGAGCCCATCTACCAGCGCTGCCTCGAAATCCGCGAACGCATCCAAGGCACCGACCACCCCGAGACCCTCCTCGCCCTCGCCAACTACGCCGCCTGCCAGTCCGAGTTGGATAAACACGACGAAGCCGAAAAGCTCTACCGCCGCTGCCTCGCCAGCCGGCTCCACGTCCTCGGCCCCGATCATCCGCAGACCCTCAACGTCAGCCACAACCTCGTCCGCACCCTGCGGAAAAAAGGCGACCTCCTCGTCGCCGAACCCGCCGCGCGCCAGGCCCTCGCCGAACACCAGCGCGTCCTCGGCCCCAGCCATCCCGACACCTGCGACATGATGGCCACCGTCGCCCACATCCTCCGCGACCAGAACTCCCTGCCCGCCGCCGCCGTGCTCTACGAGCGCGCCCTTGCCGGCCTCGCCGACACCCCCGGCGAAACCCACCCCACCACCCTCAAAGTCCTCTACGAATTCTGCCTCCTGCGGAAAACCCAGCGCGACCTCCCCGCTGCCCGCCTCCTCGGCGCCCGCCTGATCGCCGGTGCCCGCCGGACCCTCAGCCCCACGCATCCCGACCGCGTAAAATACCAAAAGCTGGTCGAATCCCTCCGCTGACCCGCGCGCGCCACCCCGTCCGTCAGGTGATCGTCCGTCGTTTCCGGCCGACGAAGAGATAGGCCAGGGCGCCGACGAAGGGCAGGAAGAAAATCGCCGCCGCCCAGATGATCCTGGTGACCGGCTCCAGAGTGGAGTTCGTCAGCGCATCGACCAGCATCCACAGCCAGAACAGTCCGACGAGCACCGCCAGGATCAGCCCGAAGATGCCGAGCCCGAAAAACACACCGGCAGGATTATCGACCGCTTGAGCCAGGAAAAAGGGATTCATCATACCCCAATCTTCGCAGCAAAGACTCCGCCCGGTCGTGCCGCGCCAAACGCGCCGCCTTCCCCGCGCGGTCAACGCCTCGACCCGCCGCACCGCGTCCAAAACCGCGCCCCCGCATCCCCCGGCCATCCGCCCCTGCGTCGCGGCGCCCAAACCGCCCGGCTACCCCGCCTGATCTTCCTCCGCCGCCATCGCATACACGATCTCCAGACAAAGGCGCTTGCGCAGATTCTCGAACTCCTCATTGCGCGTCGAAAACGCCGCCGTGTGCGCAGCCCGCGCCACCTGGAGCTGTTTTACTTTGAGGATGGGATTGAGGAACTTGATCGTCGCGACATGTAAATCCTGCATCCCCTCCATAGAGCAGCGGCAATGCCAACGCTCGGCTCTCCCCTTTCCGCCTTGGGCAAATTTCCCATAGACGTCTGACTTCCCACGCGGCGACCCAAACGACGTGCCGGAGCCGGGGCCGTCGGTGGGGTGGTTACGCGTGCTCGTGGGGGGCCACTTTGGCGTCGTGGGCGGCGACGGTGGCCTGGACGGCGGTCGCCGCTTCGTCGGCGGCTTCCGCGCGCTCGGTGGCCGGGTCTTCATGCGCGTGGGCGTGCTGCATTTCCGGCTTTTTGCCGGGCTGGACGGTCGCCGCCGCGCCGGCGGACGGATCTTCGCCGTGGTTCTTCTTTTCCTGAATGACTTTCTTATCGTGGGCGACGTTGCGTGGATCGGACATAGGGCACTGAATCGGCGCGACGGGCGCGATCAGCCCTGTTTTCCGGCACGATTTCCGCGCGCGGCACGCATCGATGGGGCGGTGAGCGCCGCCGCCCAAGGAGCAGACCGGCGCCGCCGGGGAGGAGCATGCTCGAAACGGGTTCAGGGACGGCGGAGACGGCCGATCGACGTCCACCGGCGCCGGGACCTAAACCCGGCGGCATCCGCACTTTCGCCTAGCCACCTGCGGTCCGGCGGCTAGTCTCCCGTAACGTCCCGTCGGTGCCTCCCCGGTGCCCGGGGCGTTTTCACGTCTGCATACCCACCCCTTATTTCCGTTTAGTTCATGGCCAATACGATTCTGGTCGGCGCCCAGTGGGGCGACGAAGGCAAAGGCAAAATCATCGACTTTCTCACCGAGACGGCGGACATCGTCGTGCGCTCGCAAGGCGGCAACAATGCCGGGCACACGGTGATCGTCGGCGGCACGAAATACGTGCTGCACCTCATCCCGAGCGGCATTCTGCGGCCGAATAAAATGTGCGTGATCGGCAACGGCGTGGTCATCGACCCGATCGCCGTGGCCAAGGAGTTGGCCGGGCTGGCGGCGCAGAAGATCAAGGTGAACAAGAGCAACCTGCTGATCTCGGATTGCGCGCATCTCGTGCTGCCGTATCACCGCGCGATCGATGAGCAGCGCGAAGCGAAGAAGGGCAAGGGGAAGATCGGCACGACGAAGCGCGGGATCGGTCCTGCCTACGGCGACAAGGCGGCGCGGGTCGGCCTGCGCGTCGGCGACCTGATGCAGCCGGCGCTGTTCTCGGAAAAGCTGGCGGTGCGGATCAAGGAGAACAACGCGGTGCTGAAGGCTTTCGGGGCCAAGCCGCTGAAGTTTGCCGAGGTGAATGCCGCGTATTTGGAAGCCGGAAAGAAACTGGCGCCATTTGTCGGCAACACCGTGGTCTTCCTCCACGCAGCCCTGAAGGCGGGCAAGGAGATGCTCTTCGAAGGCGCGCAGGGCACCTTCCTCGATATCGATCACGGGACCTATCCGTATGTAACGTCTTCGAACACCACGGCGGGCGGCGCCTGCACCGGTTCGGGCGTGCCGCCGCACCGCATGGATCGCGTGCTCGGAGTGATGAAGGCCTACACGACGCGGGTCGGCGAAGGCCCTTTCCCCACGGAGAACGCGGCGTTTTCCGACATGCTGCACGACATGGGCCGCGAGTTTGGCGCAACGACGGGGCGCGCGCGGCGCTGCGGATGGTTCGATGCGGTGGCAGTGCGTTACGCGGGGATGATCAATGGCATTGACGATATCGCGGTGACCAATCTCGACGGGCTCGACGGGCTCGCGTCGATTAAGGTCTGCACGCATTACAAACTCGGCCGCAAGACACTCGAAGTGCCGCCATCCGACTTCCGCCAGCTCGAAGAAGCGCAGCCGGTTTACATCGAACTGCCCGGCTGGCAGACGCCGACGCACGAAACGAAGAAGTATTCCGACCTGCCGAAGAACGCGCGCGCTTACCTCGAAACGATCGCGAGCCTGACCAACGCGAAGCTCACCATCGCCAGCGTCGGCCCGAACCGCGATCAGACGATCGTACTTTAAGAAATGACCAATGACGCAATGACCAATGACCAATGCGCGGTTCGCCGCGCATTCGCCCTGCGCCACGCGGTCATTGCCGATTGGTTATTGGTCGCTGGCCATCGGTCATGGGATGATTGGTCATTGCGTCATTGGTCATTGGTCATTTCCCCATGACCGTCCCGCGCCATATCGCCATCATCATGGACGGTAACGGGCGCTGGGCCAAGGAACGCGGATTACCGCGCATCAAAGGGCACGAGCAGGGCGCGGAGTCGGTGCGCGCGGTGACCGAAGCCTGCGTCGAGTTGGGCGTCGAGTTCCTGACCGTTTACGCGTTCTCGACGGAAAACTGGAAGCGCCCCGAAGCCGAAGTGAACGCCCTCTGGACGTTGCTCGAGCACTTCATCGCCCAAGAAACGCCGACGCTGATGAAGAACGGCGTGCGTCTGCAAGCCATCGGCCGCCTTCACGCATTGCCGGAAAGTTGCCAGGCCGCCCTGCGCGAAGCCATCGAACTCACCGCCCCGAATCCGAACACGACCCTCGTCCTCGCGCTGAACTACAGCGGACGCGCCGAAATCCTCGATACCGTCCGCCAGCTCGCGCGCCAGACCGCCTCCGGCCAGCTCGATCCCGAGGCGATCGACGAGGAAACAATCAGCCGCCACCTCTACACCGGCGGTTTTCCCGACCCCGATTTGCTCATCCGCACCTCCGGTGAAATGCGCCTCTCCAACTTCCTCCTGTGGCAATTAAGCTACACCGAAATCTTCGTAACCCAGAAACTGTGGCCGGATTTCGGCAAGCCAGACTTGCGCGATGCCATTGCGGAGTTCAATAAACGCCAGCGCCGCTTCGGCGGCCTCTGACCCCTGATGGAAAAAAGCCAAACTATTCTCGTTGTTGACCCTGAAACCGATTTTCTCGATTGGGTTCAGCATCAGCTCACCACCCCAACGACCCGGGTGATCACCGCGACGAAGGGCGACGACGCCTTCAAAATCTACACCCGCGAACATCCCGACCTGCTGATCACCGAGACGCATCTTTCACCATTCAGCGGGCAGGATTTGCTGGTCAAAGTGAAGCAGCGCGACCCGAACGCCATCGTCGTCCTGACCAGCGCGTTCGGCACCACCCAGTCGGTCATCGAGTCGATGAAACTAGGCGCGTTCGATTTCATCCGGAAGGAAACGCTGCCTTTCAATCTGAAGGTGGTTGTGGACGCCGCGCTCCGGGCGCAGGCCGAAATGAAGTCGGCGACGACTTTCAAACCGCAGCTCACGGTCGAGGAACATCAGGACAGCATCGTCGGCAAATCGGTCGCGATGCAGCAGGTCTTCAAGATGGTCGGGCGCGTTTCGAGCAGCGACGCGCCGGTCATGATCACCGGCGAAAGCGGCACCGGCAAGGAACTCGTGGCCCGCGCCATCCATCATTACAGCGGGCGCAGCAGCAAAAGTTTCGTGGCGATCAATTGCGCCGCTATCCCCGAGCAACTGCTGGAGAGCGAGCTTTTTGGCCACGAGAAAGGCTCGTTCACCGGCGCGACGGGCACACGCGTCGGCCGCTTCGAGCAGAGCAACGGCGGCACCCTGTTCCTCGACGAAATCGGCGACATGCCGCTCCCGCTCCAGAGCAAGATCCTGCGCGTCCTGCAGGACGGCGAATTCTCCCGCGTCGGCGGGAATGAAACGCTGAAGACCGACGTGCGCATCGTCGCCGCGACGAACAAGAATCTCGAACAGGAAGTCTCGAAAAAGAGCTTCCGCGAAGATTTATTTTACCGCCTGAACGTCGTCCGCGTGCAGCTCCCCCCGCTCCGCCAGCGCACCGAAGACATCCGCCTGCTCGCGGAATATTTTCTCCAAAAGGTTTCCACGAAAAAGCTGCTCCCCCGCCTGCAACTCTCCGAGGAAGCGGTTCGCGTGCTCGAAGGATATTCGTGGCCGGGCAACGTCCGCGAACTGGAGAATACCATCCAGCGCGCGTGCGTCCTTTCGGCGTCCGACTTGCTCACTCCCAAAGACATCCCGCTCGGCAACGACCAGCCGAACGAAATCATGGCCACCAGCGCCGGCCTCGCGCCCGCGGTCGAACTGACCACGGAAACGGCCATCGAAGTGCTGCTCAAGGCCGCGCAAGTCGATCCCGACGTGCAGCTTCTGCCGTGGCTGGAGCGCGAGTTTACCCTCTACGCGATGAAGGCGACGAAGGGCAATCAGGTGCGCGCCGCCAAGCTCCTCGGCATCACTCGGGCGACGTTGCGCAAACGCATCGAGCGTTTCGGGATCACGCGCGAGCTGACGATTTCCTAAGAGCGGGAAACGAAAGGAGCGGTCGGCGTTCTCGCTTGGGCGGCAAGCCCGGCTGTGACAGCGTGCCGCTCACCCGCATGAGTTCCGCCGCCGCCGCTTCATTTTGGATTTGGGAAGAGGGCCGCTTTGCGCCCGCGACGAGCGTGCCACTCAGCGACCGCGGATTTCGTTACGGGATGTCGGTCTTTGCCAGCCTGCGCGTGACCGACGGTGTCGCGGAGTTTTTTGAGCACCACCTCGCGCGTCTGGTGCAGGCTTGCGCGGAACGCGAAATCGCCGTGTCCGAGCCCGCGCTCGCCGCCACCGCCGAACTCTTCCAAACCAGCGCGCGGAGCGGCTTTGCCCGCATCTACGTGACCGCCGGCGACGGGTCGCCCGCCGCTCCCGCTGCACAACCACGCGTCTTTGCCTTTCTCGAAGAACGCCCGCCCCCGGACCCGGAAGATCCGTGGGAAATCGGGCTTCATGATGAGACTTATCACGCGCCGTTCGGCGGACTGAAGACCGCGAACTATTGGTTCAACTGCGACGCCCTCGCGCAGGCCCGCCGACGCGGTTTCGACGAGACGTTGCTTTTCAACGACCGCGCCGAACTGGTCTCGGCGAGCATGGCCAATGTCTTCGTCGTGCGCGACGATCAACTCCTCACACCGCCGCGCACCAGCGGCGCGCGGACCGGCGTCATCCGCGAATGGGTCATCCAGCGGCGCAAAGTGGAGGAGCGCCGGCTGCGCCGCGAAGACGTGCTCAATGCCGACGAGATTTTCCTGACCAATAGCTGGATCGGCGTGATGCCCGTGGCCACGGTGGAAGGCCGCCCGCTCGGCCGGCGGAGCATCGGGCCGAAGCTCGCGGCCGAATTGCAGAACCGGCGCGAACCTTAACCCGGCCATCGGGAGGCGCGCCCCCAAGTGTCCGCTGCCTTGCGCGTGCGGACCAAATGCACGAATACATCCGCCGCCCTGTGAAATCCGCCCCCGACCCGCTCGACCAGATCGCCGCCGCTCCACCGCTCGCGGCGAAGCTGGCGCGTGTCCAGGCGGGCGAAGCGGTCAGCTTCGAGCATATCGTCAACGCGGCGCAGCCCTTTCTCGTGGCGCTCCTCGCGCGGCCGGCCAAGGCGCGGGTCTGGGTCGTCTGCCCGGATATTCGCGCGCAAGAAACGATGCATAACGAGCTGCTGCAATGGTTCCAGGACGCGCTCTTTTTCCCGGAACTCGAGCGTGCGCCGATCGAAGGTGCCCTGCCCGATCCGGAATCCGTCGCCGAACGGCTCGGCATCGTGCAACGGCTCACCACCGCCAAAGGCCGGCAAATCGTGGTCCTCACGCGGGCCAGCCTCGACAGCGAAGTCCCCTCGCCCGCGACGCTCAAACAGCTCACTTTTCCGCTGCATCGCACGATGCGCCTGGACCGCGACGAGTTGCTCAAGAAGCTGGCCGATGCAGGTTACGAGCACGTCGCGCAGGTCTCGGCGCGCGGCCAGTATGCCGTCCGCGGCGGCATTCTGGATGTCTTTTCATTTCACCACGCGCTGCCGATCCGCATCGAACTCTTTGACGACGAAATCGAGTCGCTGCGGGAGTTTGACCTCGATACGCAGATCAGCGTCGGGCATCTCCATCTGACTTCGCTGATGCTGGGTGAGGCCGCCGCGGAGAAAAGGAGCTGCCGGCTGCACGAACTGGTGAAAAGCCAGGATGTGACGATCGACGCGGAAGCGAGTTGGTTTGCGGCGCAGGTGCGGATTTTGGAAGGGAGCGAGGGCTTTACCGCAGAGGACGCAGCGTCGCAGAGGGCCGCGGAGGATAATTCGGACAATCCCTCTGCGGATCTCTCCATCCCCTCCGAGACCTCTGCGGTGAATGAACTCGGCGAGGATTTTTCGACCGCGTTTTACGAGCACGGGCTGGGCGAGTTCGCGGCGGGCGATTTCGTGGTCGATGAAATCAAACGCGAGCAGTTTTTCACCCAGCTCCGCGAATGGCGCGTGCAGGACTGGCGCGTCCATGTCTTCTGCAACAACGACGGCGAAATCGAGCGGCTCCGCGATCTGCTCCCGCCGGTCGAAAGCGACGTCCTGAACTTCATCACCGGCACGCTCAACCGCGGCTTTTCTTTTCCCGCCGCGAAGGTTGTCGTGCTCAGCGACGCCGAGCTTTTCGGCCGCTACCGCAACACCCGGGCGCGCCGCCTCGCGTTGCGCCGCGCGCGCGATCAGGCAAGTCGCACCCAGATCGATTTCAGCGAGCTCACCGAGGACGATTACGTCGTCCATCTCGAACACGGCATCGGCCGCTACGAAGGGATGAAATCGATCCCGCGCCAGACCTCGGCCTCGGCGGACGAAACCGGGCGCGGTGAAGGCGACGAGGCCACCGAGCAAGTGCTCGTCCTGTCTTTTGCCAACGATGCCAAACTCTACGTGCCGCTCGAGCAGAGCTTCCTCGTCTCGCGTTACGTCGGCGTGGGCAAAAGGAATCCGCCGCTCTCGATGCTCGGCGACGGCAAATGGGCCAAGGCCAAAAAGAGCGCGGAGAAAGCGGTCTTCGATTACGCCGCCAAACTGCTGCAGGTCCACGCCGAGCGTGAAACTGCGAAGGGCCACGCCTTCCCGCCGGACAACCGATGGCAGCACGAATTTGAGTCGTCGTTTCTTTATAAGGAAACGGTCGATCAGCTCACGGCGATCAACGCGACCAAAGCCGACATGGAAAACGAGCGGCCGATGGATCGACTGATTTGTGGCGATGTCGGCTTCGGCAAGACGGAGGTGGCGATCCGCGCGGCGTTCAAGGCGGTGATGGGCGGGAAACAAGTGGCCATCCTCGTTCCCACGACGGTGCTCGCGCAGCAGCACTACCAGAATTTCCGCGAGCGGATGTCGGATTACCCGATCACCGTCGAGACGCTCTCGCGTTTCCGCACGCCCGCCCAGCAGCGCAAGACCGTCGAGGGCATGCGCGACGGACGGGTGGACATTGTCGTCGGCACGCATCGCCTGATCTCGAAAGACATCTCGTTCAAAAACCTCGGGCTGGTGGTGATCGATGAGGAGCAGCGCTTCGGCGTGCTGCACAAGGAGCGGTTCAAGGAGATGTTTCAGCTCGTGGACATGCTCACGCTTTCGGCCACACCGATCCCGCGCACGCTCTATCTCTCGCTCATGGGCGCGAAGGACATGAGCACGATCGAGACGCCGCCGCTCAACCGCATCCCGACTGAAACGCTGATCTGCCCGTACGACGAACGAATCATCCGCGACGCGATCAACCGCGAGATGGCGCGCCAGGGGCAGGTCTATTTTCTGCACAATCGCGTGGAGTCGATTCAGCGGGTCCAACTGCGGATCAAGCAACTGTGTCCGAATGCGCGGACGGTCGTCGGCCACGGGCAGATGGATGAACACGAACTGGAGGACGTGATGCAGCAGTTCGTGAGCGGCGAAGCGGACGTGCTCATCTCGACCACGATCATCGAAAGCGGCCTCGATATTCCCAACGCGAACACCATCATCATCGACCGCGCGGATCGCTTCGGCCTCGCGGATTTGTATCAGCTTCGCGGGCGCGTCGGTCGCGCACAGCACAAGGCCTACGCTTATCTCCTCCTGCCGCCGGGATTGATGACCGTGGGCGAAGCGCGCAAGCGGATCAACGCGATCAAACAATACAGCTCGCTGGGCGCGGGTTTCAAAATCGCCATGCGCGACCTGGAAATCCGCGGTGCCGGCAACATCCTCGGCACCGCGCAGAGCGGGCACATCGTGACCATCGGCTTCGACCTTTATTGCGCCCTGCTCAAGCAGGCGGTGGCGAAGCTGAAAGGCGATCAGGTGAAGGCTCGCTTGGAAGTCGTGCTGCGGACCGACTTTGTCGTCACGCGCGAAGCGGAATACTCGCCGCGCGCGCCCACCGTGCTTCCTCCTCCGAAGACGCCCGCTTCAACCGGACCCACCACCCACAATCGACGCGGTTGGACGCCGAAAGTCCTCCCTCCACCGGCAGCGGTCGAAAGCGGCCACGCCGGAGCGCCCACCTCCAGGAAGGCTGCCGCTTTTCTCCCCGCGAGCTACATCGCCGAGGCGCAGCCGCGCATCCAGGCTTACCGCCGACTGGCCGAAGTGAACTCGCAGGAGCAACTCGAGAGCCTGCGCAAAACGTGGCGCGACCGCTTCGGCCCGCTCCCGGACGCCGCGGAAAATCTTCTCATCACGACCGAGATCAAACTCGCCGCCGCCGCCCGCAAAATCACTCAGGTCGAAGCGCGAGAGGGTAAACTCATCCTGACCCGCGGGGGCGATTACGTGCAGATCGGCGGCAAATTTCCGCGCCTCTCCGCCCCGGAGGCCGCCGAACGACTGCGTGAGATTCTCGCGATGATTCGCAGTCTTTAGGCGAAAACCGCCACGTCCCGGCCACGCAACTCGCGATGTACTTGCCGCGCCAGCCTGCATCGGCTTTGCTCGCCGCCCATGAGCGACGCATTTAATACCAAGCAGCAATTCGATCTGGGTTCCGGGAAACAGGGCAGTCTTTACTCGCTGCCCGCTCTGGAAAAACAAGGGGTGGGGCCGATCTCGCGGCTTCCGATCAGCATCCGGATCGTCCTCGAGTCGGTGCTCCGGAATTGCGACGGCAAGAAGGTGACGATGGAAGACGTGAAGACGCTGGCGAACTGGAACGCCAAGGCGCCGAAGCAGGTGGAAATCCCCTTTGTCGTGGCGCGCGTGGTTTTGCAGGACTTCACCGGCGTGCCGCTACTCGTCGATCTCGCCGCGATGCGCTCGACCGTCTCGCGCCTCGGCCGCGATCCGAAAATGATCGAACCGCTCGTGCCCGTGGATCTCGTCGTCGATCACTCGGTGCAGGTGGATTTCTTCGGTTCCGCGCAGGCCTTGCAACTGAACCTCGACCTTGAGTTCAAGCGCAACCGCGAGCGTTACATGCTGCTCAAATGGGGCCAGCAGGCGTTCCAGACTTTCGGCGTCGTGCCGCCCGGCATCGGCATCGTGCATCAGGTCAACCTCGAATATCTCGCCAAGGGCGTGCTCGAAAAAGACGGCGTGTATTACCCCGACTCGCTCGTCGGCACGGACTCGCACACCACGATGATCAACGGTCTCGGCGTCGTCGGCTGGGGCGTCGGCGGCATCGAGGCGGAAGCGGGCATGCTCGGCCAGCCCGTTTATTTTCTCACGCCAGAAGTCGTCGGCGTGCATCTCACCGGCGCGGTCAGCGAAGGTGTGACCGCGACCGACGTCGTGCTGCACATCACACAGATGCTGCGCAAGGCGAAGGTCGTCGGGAAGTTTGTCGAATTCTACGGACCCGGCGCGGAGCTGCTGCCGGTGGTGGATCGCGCGACGATCGCCAACATGGCGCCCGAGTATGGCGCGACGATGGGCTTCTTCGGCGTCGATACCGAGACGGTGAATTACCTCAAGGGCACGGGCCGCGATTTCGAGCACTGCCTCGCGTTCGAGCACTACTATCAGGCGCAGGGCCTGTGGGGCATTCCGCAGAAAGGCCAGATCGATTACAGCGTCGAACTCGAACTCGATCTCTCGACCGTCGTCCCCGGCGTCGCCGGTCCGAAACGCCCGCAGGATCACATCAATCTACCCGACCTGAAAAAGACCTTCACCGGGCTCTTCACCAAGGCGCTGCCCGACGGCGGCTACGGTAAAACGGCGGAAGATCTGGCGAAGAAAGTCGCCGTGCATATTAACGGTGCCACATCCGTGGCCGCACCTGAGCCGTTCTCCACCGAAAAAACCGGGGCCCAGCACATGACCGAAGGCGCGCCGCAGAACGTCGCCGAGATGGTCACCAACCGCCCCGGCCCGACGC
This sequence comes from Chthoniobacterales bacterium, assembly GCA_038325425.1. Taxonomy (GTDB): domain Bacteria; phylum Verrucomicrobiota; class Verrucomicrobiia; order Chthoniobacterales; family Chthoniobacteraceae; genus Chthoniobacter. The sequence continues at coordinate 14,219 of JBBQIZ010000019.1, read as the reverse complement.
CCGCGGAAGACATCACGCGCACCTCCTATCGCCCGGCGGATACGAACATCGGCCATGGCTCGGTGCTCATCGCCGCGATCACGAGTTGCACGAACACTTCCAACCCCAGCGTCATGCTCGCCGCCGGACTCCTGGCGAAAAAGGCCGTGGAACTCGGACTCAGCGTGAATCCCGCGGTCAAGACCTCGCTCGGGCCAGGCTCGCGCGTCGTGACTGACTACCTCACGAAAACCGGCCTGCAGACCTATCTTGATCAGCTCGGTTTCCAGACCGTCGGCTACGGCTGCACGACGTGCATCGGGAACAGCGGCCCGCTTCATCCCGCGCTCGAGGAAGCGATCGCCAAGAACGATCTCATCACCGCCAGCGTGCTCAGCGGCAACCGCAACTTCGAGGCGCGCGTGCATCAGAACATCAAGGCGAACTTCCTGATGTCGCCGCCGCTGGTCGTCGCCTTCGCCCTCGCCGGTCGCGTCGATATCGATCTCACCACCGAACCGATCACCATCGCGGCGGACGGCACCGAGGTCTTCCTCCGCGACCTCTGGCCGAGCCTCAGTGAAATCCAAAGCGCCATGCAGAGCGCGCTCAGCCCGGAAGTCTTCCGCCGGCTTTACACCGATTTCGCGACGCAGAATCCGAAGTGGAACGAAATCCCGGCCACCGCGGGCGACGTGTATGCGTGGGATGAAAGCTCGACCTACATTCAGGAGCCGCCGTTCTTCCAAGACTTCTCGATGGAGCCCGGCCACATCCATGAAATCAAGGGCGCGCGCCCGCTCGGCATCTTCGGCGACTCCGTCACCACCGACCACATTTCACCCGCCGGCGCGATCAAGAAAACCTCGCCCGCCGGGGCCTATCTCACCCAGCACGGCGTCGAGCACGAAGACTTCAACAGCTACGGTTCGCGCCGCGGCAACGACCGCGTCATGACCCGTGGCACCTTCGCCAACGTCCGCATCAAGAACCTCATGGTGCCCGGCGTAGAAGGCGGCGTGACCAAATATCAGCCCGAAGGCGAAGTGATGCCGATCTACGATGCGTCGATCAAATATCAGGCGAGTGGCGTTCCGCTAATCATCTTTGCCGGCCAGGAATACGGCACCGGCAGCTCCCGCGACTGGGCGGCCAAAGGCACGCGCCTGCTCGGCGTGAAAGCGGTCGTCGCGCAGAGCTTCGAGCGGATCCATCGCAGCAACCTCTGCGGCATGGGCCTCGTCCCGCTGCAATTCCCCGAGGGTGTCAACGCTGCCAGCCTCAAGCTCGACGGCACTGAAACCTTCGACGTGCTCGGCTTGAGCGACGACGTCAAGCCGATGAGCGACGTCACGCTGGTCATCCACCGCGCCGACGGCACCGAAGATCAGCTCGTGCTGAAGAGCCGCATCGATACCGCGATCGAAGTCGATTACGTCCGCCACGGGGGCATCCTGCCGTTCGTCCTGCGGCAGTTGCTCGAGGCGTAACGCACGCCGCCCTTCCTTCGCGAAGAGGAACTCGATTATTCAACGCCCCGCCGCGACTTTCGCGGCGGGGCGTTGCGGCGTTCGGGCCTTCTTAACCAGGCCCTGCTGCTTCAGCCAGAAGCTGCAATCGCGGGTCCACGGGTGCAGCTTCCCGGGATCGAGATCCTTTCTCCCGAGGCCGATGCCGTGCCGGCCTTTTTCGTAAAGATGCAGGTCAAACGGCACGCTTACCGCCCCTCGCCGCTGCGCTTGTGGCCAGGCGCAGCGCCCGGAACAAACGGCCCTAATAATCTCCCGGAATCAATCGGACACTCTGCGGCCCTCTGCGTTCTTTGCGCCTCTGCGGTCAAACTCAGCCTACCCTCTACCGCAGAGGCGCGGAGCACGCAAAGGGCCGCAGAGGACATGACGGCGGCTCGGTGCTCACTGTCAGATTATTTGCGAGAGATGGTATAACTTCGCCCCCGAGACTACCGCTGGCTCAAGGTTCAACCGCCTCCGGCATTGACAGCCCGACACCCCGCTAGCACCGTTCGTCACTCTATGAAAGACCCCCTCCAACCCGCTTCTTCTCGTCGCACCTTCCTGAAAACCACCGCCGCCGTGTCGGTGCTGGCCGGCGTAAAGATTCCTTTCGTCCACGCGGCAGAAGACAACACGACCAAAGTCGCGCTTGTCGGTTGCGGTGGTCGCGGCACCGGCGCTGCGGCGAACGCTCTCTCCGTCAGCGGCCCGCCGATCAAGTTGGTCGCCGCCGCAGACGTGCTGGAAAACAAGCTCGCCAACAGTCTCAAAGGTCTGACCGCCAAGTTCCCCACGCAGGTGGAAGTACCGGAAGATCGCCGCTTCCTCGGCTTCGACGGATTCAAACATGCGGTCGACAGCGTGGACAAAAATGGCGTCGTCATCCTGACCACACCGCCCGCTTTCCGTTGGGTGCATTACCAGTACGCGATCGACAAGGGCGTGAACGTGTTCATGGAAAAGCCGGTGACCGTGGACGGCCCCAGCTCGCGCCGGATGCTCGCGCTCAACGAACAGGCGAAGAAGAAAAACATGAAGGTCGGCGTCGGCCTGATGTGCCGCCACTGCGACGCACGCAAGGAAACCGTGAAGCGCATCCGCGCCGGCGAAGTCGGCGACATCCTGCTCATCCGCGCCTATCGCCAGCAGGGCCCGATTGCTTCCTTCCGCACGAAGAAAAAGCCGGAAGACGAGAAGTCGGAGGTCATCTACCAGATCAAGAACTTCCACAGCTTTCTGTGGGCGAGCGGCGGGGCGTTCTCCGATTTCAACATCCACGGCATCGACGAGGGCTGCATGATCAAGGGCGAATTCCCGGTCGAAGCCAAGGCGAGCGGCGGACGGCATTATCGCGAGGATTACGTCGATCAGAACTTCGACAGCTACTCCGTGGAGTACACTTTCGGCGATGGCACGAAGATGCATTTCGAGGGCCGTACGATCAACGGCTGCAACTCCGAGTTCGCCTGCTACGCGCACGGCACCAAGGGATTCGTCGTCTTCTCCCGCGCGTCGCACACCCCGGCAAAAAGCGCGATCTTCAAGGGTCAGTCGATGAAAAGCGAAGACCTCGTCTGGGCCTTCCCTCAGCCCGAGCCGAATCCGTATCAGCTCGAGTGGAACGAATTGATTGACGCCATCCGCACCGACACGCCGTACAACGAAGTCGAGCGCGGAGTGCAGGCGAGCCTCGTCACCGCGATGGGCCGCATGGCCGCACACACCGGCCAGAAGATCACCTACGACGAGGCGCTGAACTGGGAACACGAACTCGCGCCCGACGTGGACAAACTGAACTACGACACGCCCGCGCCGGTGCAGGAAACCGAGAACGGGCACTATCCGTGGCCGATGCCCGGCGAGAAAAAGAAGCGCGAGTACTAAGGACGTACCGCGTCCTTCAGATTCACGCGGTGTGCCGCTCCTTTTGGGCCGCACGCTGGGGTGCCCACGTCGGGATGTGAACTCCCGAACGCACCCGCGATCGCGATCCAAACCTCGCAAGCACCGCTGCTCGGGCTTAACGCTCGAACGGCGCCGCTTCGACCTGCTTGCCGCAGAACAGGCAACGCGGACGATGTTTCGCCAGCACGCGCTGACAGTGCAGGCACGGGCGCGGCGGCGACTTCGCTTTGCGCCCGTCGAGTTTGCCGTCTGCCAAATCAATGTCCGCGATGCGCCGGATGAGATCCGCATCCTGCAGATCCGTCTTCTCCTTCAGGATCGACCACAGCGCCTCGGTGATGAGCAGCAGTCGCTCGACATCGAAGCGCAGCGATTCGACTTCACCTTTCGGATCGCGCGCACCCGACCAGGCACCATCGCGCGGCGTATTCGGCGGGAAATCGGGGGAGTGCTCGAAGATCATCGCGCGATGCCAGCACCTTCGCCCGCAGCTTGCAAGGAACGCTCGAACACCTCGTGTTTCAACACCCCGACGAAAGGCAGATTCCGGTAGTGCTCCGCGAAGTCGAGCCCGTAGCCGATGACGAATTCATTCTCGATCTCAAAGCCCACAAAATCCGCCTCCAGTTCTTCGGCGCGCGCGCAGCGTTTGCTGAGCAGCACGCAGACCCGCACGCTCTTCGGTTGCAACTCCCCGCGCAGCCGCCCGCAGATCGCATGCAGCGTCCGCCCACTGTCGAGGATATCGTCGATCACCAGCACATGGCGGTCTTTTACGTCCGGCATTGAGAGCTGATCGAAGGTAACCACGCCGCTGCTTTCCGTGCCGCCGTGATAGCTGGAGACGCTGAGGCAATCGAGCTTCAGCGGCAGTGGGATGCGGCGCAGCAGATCGGCCGCGAAGATCAGGGAACCGTTGAGCACGGCGATCACCGTCAGCTCGCTACCGGCGTAAAATTCGGTGATGTCGCGCGCCAGTTCGTCGAGTCGCGAGAGGATGGTCTGTTCGTGAAAGAGGATGCGTTCAACGTCTTCGAGCATGCCCGCGTTGTACTGCGACCCCTCCAAAATAGAAGTGTCATTCCGCGCGAGCGAAGAGCGGCGGCTACAACAAAATCGCCCCGCCGAGAATCGCGGCGGAAAGCGAAAAAATGGCGGCATCAAGAATCGCGTCCATGCCATCGAAATCGCGAGCGTCCACCGGAATGCGCGCATTGATTGTCGAAATTTCTACGCCCAGGGAAACGCGCCTCCGCCCTTTCCCATTGCCCCGCGCCAGCGCCCTCGCTAAACGAAACGCACCTCGCAACCCTCACCTCTCCAACCTCCAATTCTCATGTCCTGCTACCATCCCTCCATCGAAGGCGCCCAACACGGCGGCAAACCCCTCGCCGACTTCCTGGCCTACGCCAAACGCAGCGGCGCCGCCGGCGCGCAGCCCAGCAACTATCACCTCCAGGGCGGCAAACTCTTCAAGTCCGCCAAGGAAATCAAAGCGACCTTTGAAAAGGCCGAACTCTCCCTCGACGGCGTCAGCGCACATTGCCCGATCTGGGTCCACACCACCGCGTGGACGGGTTCGCCGACAATCCGCCCATTCATCCCGGCCGACGTCGCGAAGAAGTCGCCCGCCGAAATCGAAAAGTGGGCCGAGAACTACGTTCTCAAGCTCCTCGACCTCGTCGCCGACCTCGGCATCAAAGTGCTGCCGATGTTTTGGGGCAACGCCTTTGGCTGGGAAGTCGCCACCGGTTATCCGTGGGGCTTCTGGGCTGGTCCCGGCTACGACCTCATCGCCGAAGGCAAGGAGCGGTTCGTCAAGAAGACCCAAAAAATTCGCGACCACGCGCGCAAGCTCGGCATCAAGCTCTGCCATGAAATCCACCCGGGCACCGGCGCGGCGACTGCCGAAGATTTCCTCACCCTCGTCGATATCACCGATGAAGATGAGACGATGGCCGTCAACGCCGATCCTTCCCACTGCTGGGAAGGCGAGACTTGGGAGACGCGTTTCCTCATGGTCGGCGAATACATCCACGCCGCGCACGTGAAGAACTTCGTCATCCGAAAAGACTTCCCGCTCCGCTGCATGGAGTCGAACTGGCAGGACCGCGCCATGCAGTTCACCGACCTGCCGAGCGGCGACCTGAACATGCACCGCTACGTCGAGCTTCTGCTCATGGTCGGCTACCCCTCGCGCTACTGCCAGTTGCACGGCACCAAGACCGCGCCCCTGGTCGTCGAAGCGGAAAGCGCCCATCGCGACCTCGACACCACGAGCGCAAACGGCATCGCCTTCGTCCGGGACCATCTCTGCATCACGCCCGCCGCGGGCAGTTTTGAAGACGGCATGGGCGCCTGAGCCGCCCCTTTCCTCACGGGTCGCGAGCGTCCCTCGCGACCCGTTAGAGATTGCTTCGAAAGGTGCAGCGCTTCCTCCGCGGCACCATGCCCCGCGGACCAAGTGCGATGGAATCCATCGGGCGGTAACGTATGAGACACCCCCTTGAAGACAAGCGAAGATCCCGTCACGAAAGGTGGAGTTTTGAGGTGTGCGTGTCGCTTGACCGGCTGCGGGCCGCTGCTAGGCTCCGCCGCAGTTCGGCCGGAATCCCCAGTGGTCACGACTAAGAAGCTCGGCCACTTCCGGTCGTTTGTTCGTCCCCCTCCCCCCAAATGAACGAATCCGTATTAGAAACCTCGTCGGGCCAAGGCCCGCGCGTCTCCACCGTCGCCGAAGCCGTGATCCGCATCGCGGGCAACTCGCAGGATGGCATCCAGGCCATCGGCGGTTTCCTCGCCCGGCTCGCCGGCCGCAGTGAGCAGGAAGTCATGACCTTCATGACCATCCCGAGCACCATCTCCGGCGGACCCTCCATCTTCCAGGTCCGCATCGGCTCCGGCGAAGTCCTCAGCGCGGGCGATGAAGCCGACGTGCTGCTCTGCTTTTACGATCACAGCTACGCCAATCACATCAGCTCGCTGAAGCACGGCGGCATCGTGGTCTACGACTCGGATCACGTGAAGCCGAACGAGGAATTGCGCGGCTCATATCATCACGTCGGCGTGCCGATTTCGTCGCTCACCGTGGAAGCGATCGGCGGCACCGGCCGCGACAAAGGGAAGAACATTTACGCGCTCGGATTGCTCGCGCGGATGTTCGATCTCAACGTGCCGAAGCTCACCAAGCTGATCGAGGAACGCTTTGGCGGCAAAGACCCGACCATCATGCAGAACGCCCTCGCCTGTTTCAATTCGGGCTACGGCCATCAAGTGCAGGGGCTGTGGGAGACGTTTCAGTTTCAGCATGTGGCACACACCGGCGCAGCGCAGGTGGTGATGAGCGGGAACGAAGCGCTGGCTTACGGATTGATTGCCGCGGGCGTGCGTTTCGGCGCGGGTTATCCGATCACGCCGTGGAGCGACATCATGGAATTGCTCCGACGCGAATTCCCGAAATACGGCGGCACGTTTGTCCAGACCGAGGACGAAATCGCTGCGATCTCGATGGCCATCGGCGCGAGCTACGGCGGGCGGGTCGCGGTCACCGGCTCCAGCGGTCCGGGTATTTCGCTCAAGACCGAGGCGCTCGGCTGGGCGAGCATGGCGGAAATGCCGGTGGTGATCATCGACGTGCAGCGCGGCGGGCCTTCGACCGGCATGCCGACAAACGTCGAGCAGAGCGACCTGAACATCGCGTGCTTCGGCGGCCACGGCGACAGCCCGCGCGTGGTCCTCGCGCCATCGAGCGTCGAGGATTGTTTTTACACCGCGATCGAGGCGGTGAACATCGCGCGGGAATACTCCACGCCGGTCATCGTTCTGACCGATCAGGGTATCGCTTCGCGCATCGAAGCCTTCCCCTGCCCCGATCTCGAAAACGTCTGCCAGGATATTTCTCCCGACCTTTCGCCCGTCGCCGATCACAAGCCCTACGACCTCACCGCCGAGGACGGCATCACCCGCCACATCGCGCCCGGCACGCGCGTCGCGAGCGGGAAATACCCAGTCGTCACCGGCCTCGAACACGACGAACTCGGCCACCCGACCGGCTCCGGCGAACTGCACGCGCAGATGAACACCAAGCGCCGGAACAAACTGCAACGGCTCGCCGCGCAACTGCCGGTCCCGGAGGTTTATGGTGCCAGTGAAGGCCATGTCCTGCTCGTCGGCTGGGGTTCGAGCAAAGGCCCGATCGAAGAAGCGGTGAAGCAGGCGCGCAAACACGGCGAAGCGATCTCCGCGCTGCATCTCAAGCACCTGAACCCGCTCCCGAACGGCCTGGAGAAAATCTTCAGCGGCTTCACCCATGTCGTCGTCGCCGAACTGAACGACGAAGGTCTCTACGGCTACGGCCAGCTCGCGGCCATCCTTCGCGCCCGCTACTGCGACCCGCGCATCGTCGCCGTGAACAAGACCGACGGCCTCACCTGGAAGGTGAAGGAGATCCTCCACAGCGTGCTCACGCTCACGAAGTAACCGCCACTCCTTTCTCCCCATGCCCACCCTCACGCTCCCCCGCACCACCGCCGCTGGCCTCCCGGTCCCCGAACTCCTCGACAGCGACCGCAAAGGCCTGACCAAAAAAGAAACCGCCGCCGATCACCCGACGTGGTGTCCCGGCTGCGGCGATTTCTCCGTCCTCGCGCTGTATTACAAGCTCATCGAGAAGCGCAAAGTCTGGCACGAGAAAATCTGCACCGTCGCCGGCATCGGCTGCTCCTCGCGCTTCCCGTATTTCGTCCAGGCGCACGGCGCGCACTTCATCCACGGACGCGCGCTCAGCTTCGCCAGTGGCGTTTCGCTTTCGCGCCCCGACTTGCACGTCTTCGTCTTTGGCGGCGATGGCGACGCCTTCTCGATCGGCGGCAACCACTTCAACCACACCGCCCGCAAGAACGTGAAGATGACCTACATCGTCATGGACAACCACGTCTATGGCCTGACCAAAAAGCAGACCTCGCCGACTTCGCCGATCGGCTTCAAATCGAAGACCGACGTCTGGGGTTCGACCGATCGCCCGATCAACCCGATGAAACAAGCGATCGCCGCTGGCGCCACCTTCGTCGCCCGCAGCACGGCGACGAATATCCCGCACCTGCTCAAGACCATGGAAGCCGCGATGGACCACGACGGTTTCTCGTTCATCCAGTGCCTCAGCGAGTGCATTGAGTTCTTTCCCGGCGCCTTCGACGCCGCGAACCCGCGCAAAGGCGGCGTCTTTCCCGAGGTCCCGCCCGAGCACGACGTCACCGACGAATACGCCGCCTACAAACTCGCTGATGCCGCCGGTCCCGGCGCCTTCGGCATTTTCTATCAGGCCCAGCGCCCGACCAAGAACGCCAACGAAGCGAAGCTCATCGCCGATCACCGCGCGAAGGTCACCGACCTCGCCGACTGGCAGATCCTGCAGAAGAGCTTCGACCGGATGAAATAGTCCGGCGGCCGGCGTTTACGGCTTGGCTGCGGCCTTGATGCTGAAGTCGTCGTAGTGCACGTCCACCGCGTTCGTCGTCAGGCTGATGAGCGTCTTCGACTCGTGAGCCACACCTTCGCTCTTGAAAGCGCCGACGACTTTCCCATTGAGGCTCACCTCGATCTCGTCCGCCTTCGTGCGGATGACCAGCGTGTGCGCGTCCTGCAGCGAAACCGTCACCGGCAGCCGTTTCGTCTTGGTCTTCAGATATTCCTTTTCCTCCGCCGACAGCCCTTCGGGCGTCTTCTTCTTGGCGTAGAGGTCGTTGCGGAAATTCCCCGTCTTGGCGTCGGCGATCGTCAGCGCCGTCGGGCTCACGGTCACACTGCAAATGTGCCCCGCGTGCGAACCCTTGTAACCCTTGTCATCGAACCACACGTTGAAGCTCTTGGCCTTGTCGCTCACGAAGCGGAACTTCACCGCCACCTCCAGATCGCGCTCCGGATCGATCCGCACGTGGTCCACCGCGGAGTGATCGGAACCCTCCGGCGTGATCCCCACGAGCACCCCATCCTTGACCACACTGCCGCTCTTGTAGTGTCCCCATTGTTTGCCAAACGCCGCGGCTGAGAAGTCATCGGCAAACACCGCGCGCGGGTAGTCGCTGGCCGGGATCTCGGCGATGGCGAGGTTGGCCGCGAAGGAAACGAAGAGGATCGGGAGGAGGGATTTCATGAGGGCGAAGCGTGGCCGGTTCCATCGGCAAAGGCCAAGGAAATTGCGGGACCCAGCGCCGCACGCGCGCTCCTCCGCTTCAACTCATTCCGCCGCGGTCTTCGGGTCGCTAATCCGCAGCCCGGCACTGCACTTCCCGCCGTCGTTGATGATCCCCAGCTTGATCCGCGCATCGGGGCGTTCCCAAGTATCGGTCACCGTCCAGCCGCCTCGCTGCAACTTCGCCACGACCGGAAACTCCACCGACTGCGCCGGCGGACCGAACCGCTCGATCGCCGCCTTCCGCAGGCGGCCCCAGTCCTCGTTGATCAAGCTGTCGAGCGCGTCGGACGCCTGCGGCACGGATTCGAAGGCGATCGCCGCCAGCCCTTCCTTCATCTCGAAATTCAGCCGGAACTTGCTCTCGCCGATCACCCATTGGAAACGCGAGTTCAGCTCCATCCGCACTTTCGCCGGCACTCGCGCCGCAATCGTCTTCGAGAGATAAAGCTTCTTCGCGATCACCTCCTCGTCGTCCCCGAAGACCAGCCGCTCGAAAATCCAGCGCGCTTTGTCCCGCTCCCACTCCTGCTCGTCCGGTGATAACTCCGCCATGCGCGCCGCTGTCGCCTTTTCCACCTCCGCCTTCGCGGCCGCCTCCTCGCTTCGGATTGCCTCCGCCGCCGCCGCCGCCGCGCGGAGCGGCCAGTCCGGCCGCGCGAAATATGCCGGCTCCGACTTCCGCTTCTCCGCGACGATCGCGAGGAACCGCTGATTCAGCGGCGACCCCGCCTGCGCGAGCGTCGGATGTTTTTGCACCGCGGCCTTCTGCCACTGCTCCACCGTCTGCGCCGCCAGCGGGAGCGCAGTCGCGCAGAGCGCAAAGGCGAGCGTGGCGTTCCATTTTCCGGCGGCGCGACGAACGCCAGTTGCCGCCTTCGAGATTCCAAAGAATTGCATGCCCGGCGTGTGTACACGATCCGGCGACCGTTGCAGCAGCGAATGCGACATTTGCGGGCTATTCCGCGCGGCGGAAATCAGAAGCCGAACACGAAGCGCACGCCGCCGCTGCTGCTCCGGCGCGAGTCGCAGTCCCGCTCGCGATAGTCGCTGCGGTATTCATTGCGATAGGCGGGATAGTAGCGCTGCTCGGAATAGCGCTGTTGGTAGCCGTATCCCGAACGGCGATCGGACGAATAATAGCGCGCGTCGTCGTTGGAGTGCCGGTGCTCGCGCTCGTAGCTGTAGCGGCGGTCATCGTCGCGGCACTCGTGACGATCTTTGTCTTTCTTGTCTTTCTTCTTCTTATCCTTGGCGAAGGCGCCCGAGGGCGCGAACACGAGGGCGGCGGCGACGGTGAGGAGGAGGGCAATGCGTTTCATGCCAGCTCCGACGCAACGCCTCACCGCTTATTCGTCTTTTTTTTTGCCCGCATTCCTCGCGGGCCGAAGCCCGCCGCAGTTCGTTAAGCCGGTTCCGATTTCCGCTGGACCCGGCCGTCGGGCAATCCTGACCGCCATGATCCTCAGCGCGCGTCTTCGAACCAACTCACGACTTTGTAGTCGGAGATGAGGCCACCGTCGCCGAGGGCTTCATCGTAATGCACGGCCTGGATGCCGCTCATCCCGACCGTCCAGCCGACGAAGGCGCCGAAGAGGTTGTCGGAGTTGCCCCCGCCGACCATGGAGACGTTGTAGGTCGGCGCGTAGATGGTGCCGCTGAAGCCGCCATTGCCAGCGATCTTGATGGCGCCGGGGTTTTGCGGAGAACCGTCGGGGTTGACCCCGCGATCGACGCCGTAAACCTGGAGGTTCAGCGCGGAGTTGGGGTTGGCGATGCCGTTGCCGGTGATGTCCATATTGCCGACGACGAAGATCCGCAGGTGGACGCCGGGATCGAGGAGGATCTCGCCCTGCCCGCTGGTGGACATGTCGCCGGTCACGACGACCTGCGCATAGGTCGGGCTGCCATCGGCGGCGCCGGCGATGCGGAGAGTGTCCTGCCCGGAGAGATGGACGCTGCCGAACTGGTACTGGCTGGGTTCGCCGGGCTGGGCGACAAGGGTGCCGCTGCCGGAAATGTAGGTCGGGGTGCCGGCGTCGGGGGTGACGTCGGGCCGGTTGACGGCGAAGAGTTCCTGGTAGAAGTCGTTGCGGACTTCGCCGGTGACGTTGTCGGAGTTGAGGACGGTGCCGCCGTTGGTCGCGGCGGAGCCATAGATATGCGCGCTGCCGGCTTGGATCAGGGTGCCGTTGGTCGCGATATTGCCGTTTTCCTGGCGCTTGGCCGGGTCGTAGGCGCCGTTGGTGGATTTTGCCGTGTCGCGGGAATCGAAGCTGTCCACGACGATGTTGTGGTTGTTGAGATCGATGGTGTTCGCGCCGAGCAGGGTGGTGCGGAAGGTGCCGACGGGTTTGATGATGGCCTCGACGAGCCGCGTGGCCTGCGGGCGGAAGACGCGCGTGCCGGTGCGGCGATCGGTGTGGAGGTCAAACTTGCGCAACCGCAGGTCGAGCTTGTCGCCGGTGACGATGGCGCCCCCGGCGATCTCGGCGACGCCGAGCGAACGGACGCGATACCACTGTTCGCCCGTGGCATCGCGCAGGAATTCCGGCGCATCGACGGTGATCTTCGCGTAGGAGCGCTGGCCGCCTTCGCTTTCGCGGAGGAAGACTTTGGAGGTGTAATGGACTGCGCCGGCGGTGGGGTCGACCGCGGTTTCCGGGCTCGCCGCGTCAGGCGCATCGGACCAGCCGCTCCACGCGTTGTCCGGGTCGTAGAGGCCCTTGCGCATTTCATTGATCGCAATGTCGATCCCGGCTTCGGCGGAGCGGAGCGCCTCCTGCCAACTGGCGTTCTGGTGCACCTGGCGGTAGCGGCTCTGGACGATCGAAATGGAGATGCCGCCGGCGGCCATCAGGATGCCGACGAAGACCAGGGCAAGCACGATTACGGAGCCGGATTGAGAAGAGGCGCGTCGCATAGTCAGGGGAGTCGCTTGTTGCGCAGCAGCGTGTTGGTGTAGGTGGCCGTGCCGAGGCGGACGTTTTCTTTGTTGCGGTTGCCGGAGAATTGGAATTTCGGGAGGAAGGTCACGCCGACCTGGATGCTTTGCCCGGAGTTGAGGAAGGTGAGTTGGAACTCGGAAACGTCGCTGGCCAGCGCGGTCACGGCGGTCCCTTCGGTCCGGTAAATGGTCGTTCCGTCCTTGCGGTAGGAGATGGCGATGGGCGCCGCCCCGTAAGTGGCGAGTCCGCGGGTGATCTGCGGATCGCGCGCCTCGCCCTCGGCGTCGTAGTAGTCGGGGATGGTGATCTGAAGTCCGCCGTCAGCGGTTCCGACGGTCAGCGCCCGGCGCAGATCGAGCCCCATGAAATCCATGAGGCGCATCTGCTGAGCCTGCGACTCCACGTGATGCCGGCTGGCCGCGAAGCTGCGTTGGATGGTGACCGCGCCGGTGACGAGGCCGGCGGTCATCACCGAGGCGACGGCCATCGCGACGAGCAACTCGGTCAGGGTCCACCCGGTGCGCTGAGTTTCGGTGAATGTCTTCATCGAAGGGGCCACGTTCATTTCTTCCCGGACTTGCCAGCGATCGTTCCGCGACCGCCGCCGTTTCGGTTGTTGGTCGCGGCGACCGGAGTCGGCGCGGGAGCGGGTGTCGAGGACGCCCCGCCGTCGGGCGGGGCGGGGGCCGGAGTGGCGGGGGCGTCGCCGCCAGTGGTGCCAAAACTGGGGAGGTTCAGGCGGCTGATCCCCCCGTTCGAGAGCATCGTCGTCGTCGCCCGCTGCCGCCGGCGTCCATCCCCGCCCGTCCAGGTGATCTTGAACTCGACCTGCGCGAGCCGCTGGCTGGTGAGGCCATGGCCGCTGATCAGGACGACGCGCTCACCGCTCGCCCGCCGCTCGACGAGGAGCTTTTGGGCCGCGTCGGGATCGGGATAGGCGCTAATCGTGATGTGCTCCGAGGTCCGGTCCAACGGCGCGGCGGAGAGCGCGGAATTGGCGAGCAGCGTGTCGCAAAGATAGGTCGCGTCGGTGATCTTCCGCCAATCGCCGAGGCGCATCTGCTCGACGCGTTCCTGGAGGCAAAGGGTCGCGGCGTTGGATTGCCGGGCCGATTTCACCATGCGCAGGTGCGCGGTGTTCAGGAGCATCGCCGCAGTCAGGCCCAGCAGAGAAACGGCGGTCGCAACGATGGTTTCGACCAGCGTGAAGCCGGCCTGTGTGGACCGACACCGACGGCGAAGTAGGAGCGCATGCATCTTCTGGTATCTATGGAAAAGAGCATCTTCCGTACATACACCCGCCGGGGGTACTACTGATGTGCGGGGGGTAATAACCCTACCGCTTGGGCAGCCTCGCTGCTTTGCCTGCGACCTTGCGGCCGTCAGTTGAACTTGTTCGCGCGATACGCGCCCATCTTCGGCGCGTCAGGATTCACCTCGGGGCCGAAGTAGCGGAGCATGACGAGCGGCTCGGTCGCGCTGGTGTTCTCGAAAGCCACCCCATTCTTCGCCCCGTCCTCGGTGCAGAAATATTCGTCCTCGGTCAGCTCGTGGAAACGGATGAGCTTCGGCGAATTGAGCGCCTGGCCGTTGATCGTCCCCCTGCCCTGCACGCAGATCAAGCCATACGCGCCGGTGTCCTTGATTGTGCACTTCGCGCCGGGTTCCACGGTCAGTTCCTTC
>JBBQIZ010000018.1:0-35559 GCA_038325425.1 Chthoniobacterales bacterium | reverse complement strand
GACTTCGTCCTCAAGGCGGTCATCGCCGCCGCGGTCAAGGTGCCCGCGGTCAATGCGAGCTTCACCGGCGACTCGATCATTCAGTACGCGAACGTGAACCTCAGCGTGGCCATCGCCGTGGAAGACGGCCTCGTCACCCCAGTCCTCCGCGCGGCGCAGAAAAAGTCGCTCCGCGAAATTAGCGAGGGCGTGAAAGACTTCGCCGCTCGCGCCCGGTCCAAGAAGCTCAAGCCCGAGGAATACGCCGGTGGCACGATCACCGTCTCCAACCTCGGCAGCTACGGCATCGACAATTTCTTCGCCATCGTGAACCCACCGCAGGCGATGATCATCGCCGTCGGCGCGATTGTGAAAAAGCCGGTGGTCAACGCGAAGGACGAGATCGTCGTCGGCCAGCGCCTGGCGATCGGCCTCAGCGCGGATCACCGCGTCGTCGATGGCGCCGTCGGTGCGCAGTATCTCGCCGAGTTCCGCAAATACATCGAGAGCCCGACGTTGCTCCTGCTGTAACTGTTCCTCGGTCATGCGGTTTGTCGCCTCCCGTTGCATCCATTGCGGAGCCGAGAGGTATCGCGCCGCTCGCCGACGGCTGACTCCTGAATTGGCGCGGTTGGAACAAAGCGCCGGAAGCGGCCGCCCGTAAGATGGGCGCCGGCATCGCATGGTGGCTGGGCGCCCTCTTCGCCTCCGCGCTGGGCATCGCGCGGGCGGAACGGCTGACCCTCGCCCTCTCGCCGGGCCACGCGGTCGAGGTCGTCCTCGATTCGCCCGTGGATGACCATCACTTTACCGATCCGCGCGGTTATCAGCAGCACGGCGCGTCTTCACGGGCTTTCCTGCAGACGCTCACCCTGACCAACAACGGCAACGTCCCGCTCCCCGCCGCGCGTTTGGTCCTCGATGGGGTAGATGCCAGCCGTTGGGAGACCTTCCGCGCCGCGCCTGGAACGATCATGCCGCGGCTCTACGCCCATTGGCGGGATCACATTTCCCACGCCGACAGCGACGCGCCGGGCGGGAAGGAGCCGCTCGCGCTGCTGAATTTCTGGGGTTACGCGCTGTGCGGCGACGCCACCTCCGCGCTCATGCATCTCGCCTCGGCGCTTGGCGTCCCGGCGCGAAAAATCCCGCTCAATGGCCATGTTGCCGCGGAATATTTCTACGACGACGCCTGGCACATCTTCGACACCGATCAGAACATCGTTTATCTCCGACTCGACAACCGCACGCTGGCCAGTGCCGCCGATCTCCGCGCCGATCCGCTGCTCGCCCGACGCACCAAAGCCCTCGGTCGCTACACCGCGATGGAGCAAAGCACGGCGGCCTTCAACACCTCGCTGCACGAATTCATCGCGCCGGAGGAAAGCAAGCCGGTGAAACCGAAAGCGCCGCCCGCCGCCGTGCGCGAAGCCACGCTGTTCCCCGGCGAAGCGATGATTTTGCACGCTGCGCAGCCGCCGGAAGTAGCCGTGGGTCGCACCAGCCTTTCGCGGTGGGGCCGGGTGCGCGAAGAAGCGCTGCGGGTCGTCGAATATGTGCTGAATCCGCAGACCCGACCGACTGCGGAAGGCGCGCTGACTTTTGCCAGTGGCTATCCGATCCTGCGGGCGATCAATCACACTACCGGCGAGACGATCACGATCCCGCCCGCCGATCCGATCTTCGAGGTGACCGTGAAAGTCGCCAGCGGCAGCGACCGCATTTCCGTTTTTTGCCAGCGATCGAGTAGCTCGCTTCCGCGTTTGCACAAAGGCCGCAATGTCGTGCAACTCGCTGCCGACGGCACCACGGGCACGGCCGAACTGGCTATCGAGTGGAACGCGCCGGAGCCGGGCATCGTCGTGCCGCGGGTCGAGGCGACGCTACAATCCGCCGCGCCCACATTCGCCATCGCCGCCGAGCCCGCGCCTGATTTGCTGTGGTGGCAGATTTCGTCGTCGGCTGATTTTGGCTTCGTCGCGCCGAACTTCGACGCCGTCGCGCCGTTCACGGCGAGCCTCGGCTTCGACCTGCTGACCGCGACCTTCTTTAATCCCGACACGTCCTATTTTCTCCGACTCAAAGTGCGCGCCCAGGGCGTGTGGAGCGAATGGTCCGCGCCGCTTGAATTCCGCGTGGAAAAGCCGCCTCGCCCCGCGCCCGTGCAGGCGACTGTGGCGGGTTCGCGACTCCGTCTGACGTGGCCGGATGCTGACGATGGGGCGGAATATCAGGTCTTTGGGAGCAACCGCCGGGATTTCCTGCCGGAGCCCTTCGCCGCCGAGGAAGTCGTGCGGTTGCGCAATGCTGGCATCGAGGAAACCCGCCCGAACAAAAATCTCGTCGCCACGGTGACGCGACCGGAGGTCGAACTCGAACCGGCGTTCCGTTTCTACCGCGTGGTCACCCGCCGCACGGGCGTGTTTTCCGTCCCCGGTGACCTGATCATCGCGCCCGCTGCGCTGGCCGACACACTTCCGCCCGCGCTCATCCTGCAGGACCGCTGGCAGCGCGTGAATGGCCAGGATGAACACCGCGCAACCGAGATGCCGCTCCCGCCGCGCTGAGCAGTGCTGCTTTTCGGAAGAGCATGTCATCCTGAGCGGAGTTCTGTTACGAGCGCAGGCGGAACGGAACGATTCCGACACTCGCGCCTTATACCATCTCTCGCAAAAGAACCTGACAATGAGCACCGGGCCGCCGTCATGTCCTCTGCGGCCCTTTGCGTGCTCCGCGCCTCTGCGGTAGAGGCTAAGCTGAGTTTTACCGCAGAGGCGCAAAGAACGCAGAGGGCCGCAGAGTGTCCGGTTGATTCTGGGAGATGGTATTACTGACCGACCGCGGCGTAGGCCGCGCGGAGCCACGCGCCACGGGTGAGTTTGCCGTTGGCCACGGGCAGCTTCTTGGCGTCGATTTGCAGTTCACCCGCGAGCTTCTGCCAGCGCGCAGCGAGCGTGGGGTCGAGCGGTTTATCCAGCTCGACGGCGTGGCCGGGGAAGGCTTCGAAATATTGGCCGATGATATTTTTGCCGCGCAGTCCCTGTTCCTCGAACGCCGGCACAAGCCCGTGGAACCCGCCTGCCGTGCCCCACCACTGCACGGCGGCGAAATCCGCGTGACCCGGCAGCACATCGCTCACGTAAATCGTCGCCGAGCTTTCCTGGTGCAGGCGCGCCTGCAATTCCGGCACCGACACGCGATGCAGTGAACGTTTCTTCGATCGCGCCAGCATTGCGGCGTGCCCGGCGGCTTCGCCGAGCGACATCCAGATCGGCTCGAGGCGCAGCGCGCAGAAGCCGACATGCGTCGAACTCGCCGCCACCGGAACGAGCAGGTTTTCGAAATTCTTCGGCAGCAGCACGCCGTAGGGGATCTGGTAGGGCGCGACGCGTTTGTAGAATTCGCCGGTGTGTTTGCCGACGAAGCGCGTCCCTTGGTGCGCGGTGCCGTGGCAGTTTGGGCCGTAGTCGCCCATCGCGATGGCGTCCTTGTGCAGCACCGAGCGGGCGTCGTCGGGCGCGGCATCGGTGTCGCGTTCGGAGAAGACGTACTGGCCCTCCATCCGGCGCCCCTCGCGGACGTAGAGCTGCTCGGGCAGGCCGCCATTCTCGGTGAACTCATCCTTGCACCAGCCCCACTCGCGCGCTTCTTCGCGATACGCGGTCGGCACCGCGTCGTCGTTTTGCAGGAAATAGAGCAGGCCCACGTTCCAGAGGAGATGCTCGTCGAAGATGCGTTGGCGCGATTGCTTCAGCCCGGTGCGCGAGAAAGGCGCGACCGCTCCGCCTTGCACGACGCGCGCCGCAAAGCCCGAATCGCCCTCGGGCCAGCCGTCGTTTTCGCCTGGCAGCGAGAGCCGCACAAGGCCACCGGATTGGTCGTTGATGTCGTTCTTGCCGTTGGGCAGCGCGGGCACCTGCTCCTTGTAAATGTTCGTGCGGTTGTGGCCGAAGATCGCGGTGATCTGCCCGTTTTCGAGCAGCGGCAGCACGCCGGTGTAGTCCTCGCGCCGATAGCCCGCAGGCTTCTTTGGTGTCACCCGATTGGCCGCGTCTTTCGTCGCCATGAGGCGGAAATTGTAGCCTTGGAGCTGATCGTCGGGCTGGTCGGGCGCGAGCGATTCGCCGAACTCCTCGCCGCCTTCGCGTCCGACGCGGAAAGCCACGCGCGCCGCCGCCATCAAATCGCCCTCGTAGCTGGCATCGATGAAATAGTGCGCGGGGATCGAATGATATTTCCCGTCGGCATCCGCGAAGAGCGCGACCTCCAGCGCGCGCCAGCTCGCGGCAACCTCGCCATCGGCATTGCTGCTCGATTTCACGCCTTCGAGTTCCCACTGCTTGCGCAGCGTGATGCGCGGATGTTCGGCGAGCATCTCCTCGAAGATGCGCAGGTTCACCTTGGGTTCGGCGTGCGTGCCGTGCCGCGATTCCTTCACCTGCACGGAATCCGCACCGTAGGTTTCGCGGTAGTGCCTCTCGACGCGTTTGGTGAAATCGAGGAACGAACCGGAGAGCGACTCGTAAGTCCGATGATCGGTATGTGAGAGGCCGTTCGTGACCAGCCCGCCGATGCGGCGCGTCGGCTCGACGAGGAGCACGCGCCCGCCATCCTTTGCCGCGGCCACCGCAGCAGCGATGCCGCCCGGCGTCGCGCCGTAGATGAGGACATCGTAATCCTGCGCGCGGACGGTGATGGTGAGCAGCAGGAGCAGAGGGAGGAACAGGCGGTGCATCCTTTGCCGCTACCGTTTGTGCGGCGCCTCGGCAAGCCCTGCGTCCGCTGGGCGGCGGAGCGCGAATCCCTCACGATCGATGCCCCAGTCCCGTCCTTCTGCCGAACGTCTTCGCCATCTCGTGCTCGTGCTGGGCGATCAGCTCGATGCGCAGTCCGCCGCGTTCGAGGATTTCGATGAAGAGCGCGATGCGATCTGGATGGCGGAAGTGGCGCGCGAATCGACGAAAGTCTGGGTGCATCAGGCGCGCATCACCTTGTTCCTGTCGGCGATGCGGCACTTTCGCGAAGTCCTCCGCGCGCGCGGTTGGCGGGTGGAATATCAGCAACTCGATGAGCGGGGCGCGGCGGAGACGTTTAGCGAGGCGCTGGAGAAGATTGTCGCGCGGCTGCAGCCGGAAAAGCTGATCGTCGTCGAGCCGGGCGAGTGGAGCGTCCGAGCAGAGTTGGAGGAGGCGGCGAGGAAGGCGGGGGTGCCGCTGGAGGTTCGAACCGACCGGCATTTCCTTTGCACGGGGAAGGAGTTTGCGGCGCATGCGAATGCGCGGAAGCAACTGCGGATGGAATTCTTCTACCGCGAGATGCGGAAGAAAACCGGGGTGCTGATGGAGGGCGATCAACCGGTGGGCGGGCAATGGAATTTCGATCACGATAACCGCGAAAGCTTCGGCAAGAGCGGTCCGGGATGGGTGCCGCGGCGCCGGGGATTTCCGCCCGACAAACTCACGCGGGAAGTCATCGCGTTGGTGGAGAAACGCTTCGCCGATCATCCGGGGAAACTCGCCCACTTCGACTGGCCGGTGACTGCGGAGCAGGCGCAGCAGGCGCTCGAGGATTTCATCGCGCATCGTCTGGGGGATTTCGGCGAACATCAGGACGCAATGTGGACCGACGAAGCGTGGCTCTGGCACTCGCACCTCGCCGCGGCAATGAATCTCAAGCTGCTGAATCCGCGCGCGGTCATCGTGGCGGCGGAAGAGGCGTATCGGCAAAAGCGCGCACCGCTGGCGAGCGTCGAGGGATTCATCCGGCAGATCCTCGGGTGGCGCGAATACGTGCGCGGCATCTACGGGCGCTTCATGCCGGAATATCTCGACCGCAATGCGCTCGGAGCCGATCAGCCGCTGCCGGGATTTTACTGGACCGGGGAAACCGAAATGAACTGCCTGCGGCACGCGATCGGCCAGACGCTCGACTACGGCTACGCCCATCACATCCAGCGGCTCATGGTCACCGGGCTATTCGCGCTGCTGCTCGGCGTGAAACCACGAGCCGTCCACGAATGGTATCTCGCCGTGTATGTCGACGCCGTCGAATGGGTCGAGCTGCCTAACACCTTGGGCATGTCGCAATTTGGCGACGGGGGTGTGATGGCTTCGAAGCCTTACATCGCCAGCGGAAAATACATTCAGCGCATGTCCAATTACTGCACCGGCTGCCGCTTCGATCCCGCGCAGCGCACTGGCGCGAAGGCGTGTCCGTTCACCACGCTCTATTGGGATTTCCTGCTGCGCCACGAAAAGTTACTCGCGAAGAATCAACGCATGGTCATGCAGGTGCGGAATCTCCAGCGACTCACTGCGACCGAGAAAGACGCCATCATTCGGCAGGCGGAAGACGTCCGCCAAGGCTTTTTATCACCCGCTTAACCGCGGGCGCAGCGTTCGGAAGTGGCGGGTGATTTGGATGCACGCGACACGCGCTTTTCACAAAATATAGTTCGTACCAAAGCGCACCGCCGGTTCGTTACCTTCTTTGCCGCAAGGCACCAAACCAAACCCAAAACAGAAAACTACCTATCATGAAAAAACTCCTCGCCCTCGCCCTCGCCACTATGGCCATCGGTTCGCTCAGCCCGAGCGTCATCGCAGCGGAAAAAGAAACCGTCGTCGCCATTGCCGCCGGCAACAAAGACTTCTCCACGCTCGTGGCCGCGGTGAAAGCTGCCGGTCTCGTGGACACGCTCAATGGCACTGGCCCATTCACCATCTTCGCGCCGACCAACGACGCCTTCGCCAAGCTGCCGAAGGGCACGGTGGAAGACCTGCTCAAACCCGAGAACAAAGCCAAGCTGACCGCGATCCTGACCTACCATGTCGTCGCCGGCAAAGTAATGGCCGCCGATGTGAAGACCATGAAGGCCAAGACCGTGGAGGGTTCTTCTCTCGACATTAAGGTCTCCGATGGAGGCGTGAAGGTGGACAACGCCAAGGTCGTGAAGACGGACATCGTCGGCTCGAACGGCGTGATCCACGTGATCGACACCGTGCTGATGCCAAAGATGTAACCGCTTTTGCTGGTGGTTGATGACGGGTGCCGGGCGAACTTCGTCCGGCACCCGTTTTCGTTTCCCCCCAGCGCGGCGCGCCTGCCGACCGCGTACCGCGCGTTTCCGCCGATGGGCCTGCGTCTGCCGCTCGTTTCGCTGCCGTGGGTCACGCCCGGCGAATATCCGCCGACGGAAACGAATCGCGAGTTCCCCGTTATGCTCGACCTGCGGACCTGAATCGGCCGCGGTGTGACGATTGCGTAAGGCCGCCGTCACACCCTACTCTGCGGCCGAATGATCCCAGCCATCGAGCCCCACGTCGCGTCCGAGCCCCCGGGGCTCTTCGCGTCGTATCATCCGCGGCCGGAAGTCTTCGACGAAGCGCGGGCGGCGCTCGGGTTTATCCGCCCGCACTGGCAGCCGCTGGTGCAAGGGCTGGAGCGGCTCGGGTGCGATGGCGTGCGCGAGCGGAGCGAAAGTGCCAAGCAACTCCTGCGCGAACACGGCGTCACCTACAACGTCCACGCCGACGGCCAGAGCGCCGAGCGGACATGGGCGCTGGACCTGCTGCCGCTGGTCATCGACGCGCAGGAATGGGCGCAGCTCGAAGTCGGTCTCATCCAGCGCACGCGGCTGCTGAATCTTGTGCTGGCGGACATCTACGGCCCGCAGCAGCTCCTGAAGGACGGGCTGCTTCCGCCCGCGCTGCTGCACGCGAATCCCGGTTTTCTCCGCTCCTGCCACGGCATCCGCCCGCCGCGCGACCTCTTCCTCACGCTCCACGCCGTCGATCTCACCCGGGCGCCGAATGGCCGCTGGTGGGTGCTCAGCGACCGCACGCAGGCACCGAGCGGCGTCGGTTACGCGCTCGAGAATCGCGCCATTCTCTCGCGCATTTTGCCCGAAGAATTGCGCGAATTCGGGGTGCAGCGGCTGGGCGGATTTTTCGACCGGCGCAAGGCCGGGCTGCGTTCGCTGGCGCCGTGGACGAGCGCGCCGAATATCGTCCTGCTGACCTCCGGGCCCTACAGCGAAACGTACTTCGAACACGCCTACCTCGCGCGTTATCTCGGTTATCAGCTCGTCGAAGGCAGCGATCTCACGGTGCGCGACCAGCGTGTCTTTTTGAAAACGCTCGAAGGCCTGCAGCCCGTGGACGTGATCATCCGGCGGGTGGACGACACCTGGTGCGATCCGCTCGAGCTGCGCGGCGATTCCCTCCTCGGTGTGCCGGGCCTGGTGGAAGCCGCGCGCGCGGGCAATGTCGCGATCTCGAATGCGCTCGGCGCGGGCGCGGTCGAGACCACGGCCATCCTCGCTTTCCTCCCCGCGCTCGCGAAGCATCTCCTCGGCGAAAAACTCCTCATCCCGAACGTCGCGACGTGGTGGTGCGGGCAGGAAAGTGAACGCAACTACGCACTCTGGGCGCTCAAGTCGCTGGTCGTCAAACGGGCCTTCGTCGGCGGCCATGGCGAGCCGAGCTTCGGCGAAAAACTCCACACCGCCGATCTCGACGATCTTACCGCGCGTATCCGCGGCAATCCGCATGCCTACGTGACGCAGGAGCAAGTCGCGCTTTCCACCGCGCCGACCTGGAATGGCAGCGCGCTCGAACCGCGTCCGCTCATTTTGCGCTGCTTCGTCTGCGCGACGCCGGATGGTTTTACGGTCATGCCCGGCGGGTTGACGCGCGTCTCGCCCTCGGCGGATTCGCCGGTCGTTTCGTCGCGCTACGGCGGTGGCAGCAAGGACACCTGGGTGCGTTCGCTCGCGCCGCTGGAACGTACTACCTCGCCCGATACCGGGACGATGACGGGACGGCAGGAGCGGGTCGTCTCGCATGTGCCAAGTCGCGTGGTGGAGAATCTTTTCTGGCTAGGACGTTATGCCGAACGGCTCGAAGACACCACCCGCCTGCTCCGCATCGCGCTCAGCCGCCTGGCTGGCGAAGGCGGACCCGTGGAGGAAGGTGAACTGGCGGCGATGGCACGCTGGTTCGCGCGGATCGATCTCCTGCGCGCGCGTTTCTCCGGCCGGCTCGACACGCACGCGCTCGCCTCGGAACTCCGCGAGCTGGTCTTTGAGCGCAACCGCCGCGGCAGCGTGCGCGATCTCCTCGGGCGGATTGGCTTCCTCACCGCGAGCGTTCGCGACCGCCTCTCCGGCGATACCTGGCGCATCCTGCACCAGCTCCAGACGGATTTTCCCGCCTCGATGTCGCGCACCACGCCGGGCGCGATTTTGCAGGCGCTGCATCGCCTCATCTTCCAGCTCGCGGCCTTCAGCGGCATGGAGATGGAAAATATGTCGCGCGGTCACGCCTGGCGTTTCCTCGACATCGGCCGCCGGCTCGAGCGCGCGATCAATCTCGTGGCCAACGTCCGCGCGGTGCTCGCGACCGATCGCACCGACGCCGCGCTTCTGCCGCTGCTCGAATACACCGACAGCATGATGACCTATCGCCGCCGCTATCTCGCGCGGCCCGAGCTCCCGACCACGCTCGCGCTCCTGCTCACCGACGAAACCAATCCGCGCTCCCTCGCGTTCCAATTCAAAGCGCTCGGCCGGCACTTCACCGAACTGCCCGGCGCCGGCGAAGCCGGACCGGAGGAACAGCAGTTCAGCGAGATCGCCGCGCTCCTCGCCGACACCGATGTCCACGAGCTGGCGAGCGACGGCGAACCCGCGCGCCGCCGCCTGGAGTCCGTGCTTGCGCAGCTCATGGACAGTTGCTGCACCCTGTCCGAGCTCCTCTCGGCGTCCTACTTCAGCCACGTCCCCGCGCGGGTCAGCTAGCCGTGCTTTACCAGGTCACCCACCGCACCACCTACGGCTACGGCACCGCCGTCGGCGTCTCGCATCACCTCGCGCATCTGCGCCCGCGGGTGCTGCCGTGGCAGGAGGTTTGCGGCTATACGTTGACCATCGATCCCGCGCCGACGGTCATCACCGAACGCACCGATTTTTACGGCAACGCCGCGAGCTACTTCGCGATCAAGAGCCCGCACGACCGCCTCACCGTTTCAGCGCGCAGCCAGGTTCGCGTCCGCGCCTCCGGCCTGCCGGAGCGCACGCCGCCTTGGCAGCAGGTGCGGGACCGCTGCGCGAGCGACATGCTCACCGCGGACAGCGCGGTCGGGGAATTTCGCTTCGACTCGCCCTACGTCCTGCGCAAGCCGGCCTTCGCCGAATATGCCGCGGCGTCCTTTCCCCAGGACCGCCCGCTGCTCGAAGCAGTGAGCGACTTCACGGCCCGCATTTACCGCGACTTCAAATTCGACCCGCGCGCCACCACCGTGGCCACGCCGCTCGATGAGGTCTTCAAAAAACGCCGCGGCGTTTGCCAGGATTTCGCGCACCTCGCCATCGCCGGGCTGCGCTCGCTGGGGCTGCCCGCCCGATACGTCAGCGGCTATCTCGAGACGCTGCCGGCTCCGGGCAAAGTGCGGCTCGTCGGCGTGGATGCCTCACACGCGTGGTTCTCGGTCTGGTGCCCCGGTCACGGCTGGATTGACACCGATCCAACGAACAGCCTGCTCCCCGGCGACCGTCACATCACGGTCGCGTGGGGTCGCGATTTCAGCGACGTGAGCCCGCTGCGCGGCGTGGTCGTGGGTGGCGGTGGTAGCGGTCCTGGCGTGAGCGTGGACGTGGCGCGGTTGCCCGAGCCAGTCGTGTGAAGCATCGATCTGCGGAAAGACCCCCGCTCCTCCATCGGCCGATGGTGTTCGAGGTTTCTCAGAGGTCTCGCGGCCTCCGGGCGGGGCGATCCTTCCGCTGACAGGTTCTGGATTTTGCCCGGTCATTTCGAAAGTTCCCCGACCAGTGGTAGCCTGTTGTTTCCCGGGAAACGGCTGCCGCGCGCCGTATTTAGCCGATCAAAAGCTGGGCCGTGCTCAAGGCCCCGAGCCGCGTGGCCAGCAGGCTGCGCAACGCTTCGCGCTCCGGGCGGCCGCCCTTGCCTTTGCGGATCGTGATGAAAAGGCGTTCGCACTCGCGGCGCTGCTGGTCGGGCCAGTGCGCGGTGGAGAACCCGTTGGCATCCAGCGCGACCTTCATCTTCGCGGAGTCGATGATCACGTCGTCGCGGCGGGCGTGGGCGCGGTTGACGACGTAGGCGAATGTGCCGAGCGCGCGGTCGATCAGGATCCACGGGAAATTGACCGCGGCATACGGGCCGACGCGCAAGGCGCTGCCGCCGACTTTGAATTTCTGCGCCAGGCCCGGGACGCGGACCTTCAGTTCCGGACGCTGTTTGCCGAAGAGGAAGGCGGCGGCCGCGCCGATGCCCGCGCCGATGCCCGTGCCCGCAGTCGTGGCCGCGCCGAGGAATCCGCCGCCGGTGCCGAGTTCGACTTTCATCCCCACGGCCGCGCCCGCGGCCGCGCCGGTCATCGCGCCCGCGGCGAGGAGTTGCTTTTCGTCGAGGCCGAAGGCGCGCCACGTTTCATCGCTGAACAATCCCGCGTCGAAGAGCGGTCCGCTGGCGGCGTCAGCCTGCACGCGGTGATGGCCGAAAAGCCGGATGATGTCGTGATGGGCGCGCGTCTCGCGGGTGCTGACGGCTTTGATGAAGCGCTGCTGCAGCTCCTCGCCCAGCGCGACGCGGCGGGTTTTGCCTTCCGGGCTCGCGGCAATTTCCTGGTGCGTGAGCGCGGCGAAGAGCAATTCGACGATGATCTCCGCGCACTCGCCGAGGCGCCGCTCCCATTCTTCACGGAAGATGGCGACCGCGCGCATGAGCTTCGGTTTCCAGCCCTGCTCGATACCGGCCAGCGTTTCGAGCAGTTCGAGGCGGTCGGCGAAGGTGGCGTGATGCGCGTTGAATTCGCGTACGGCGTTGAAGTGCAGGCCGAGGCGGCGCTTCCAATCGGTGACGTGATCGTCGGCGCGGGTGCGGTTGATGATCGCGAGGCGCGGCTGCCCGGTGAGCCGCAGGATTTCCATTTCGGCGGCGTGAATTTCCAGCAGCGGCTCGGAGCCATCGACGACGTAAATGATCCCCGCGCCTGCCACGAGCGGCTGGAAAAGCAGGCACTCGGCTTCAAATTCCGACTGGCCGCGATGGCGCGCGATGAAGTCGCGAAAGACGGCCAGCGGTTCGCTGGCCTGGGCGGCGGTTGCCAGTTGGGGCAGGGCTTCGCGGGCGTTTTGAAAGCCGGGCGTGTCGTAGAAAACGAAAAGATCGCGCAGCCAGAAGCGCTGGCACTCGACCGTTTCACCCGGCATGGAGCTGACGTGGACCTGATCGTTTTCCGCGAGCGTCGAAACCACGGAGGATTTGCCGTGATTGACCGCGCCGACGATTGCGAAAGTGGGTGTCGTTTCGCTCATGTCGACCTCCATTTTTCGATGCCGAGATGCAGGCCGTGGATGGCGTTGAAGTTTTGCCAGTGGGCGAAGTCCTCGTCGCTCACTGGGGCGAAGCCGTCGCCCGCGCGGTGTCCGAAGAGCAGGATCAGCGTTTCGGTCTTCCCGCTCGCGGCGATTACTTTTTGCAAAAAGAGGGCGATGGCTTTGATCGGCGCGCGCCGCGCGGGAATGGCGATCACGACGCTGGCGAGACGCGGCGCGAGCGCGGCGATTTCTTCGAGCGCTGTGGGGTTGCCGCTCGGATGATCGATCTGCACCGGCAGCGTGGCGTGGAGTTGCCAGCCGTAGTGCGCCTGCAACGCCGGGGTCAGGATGGCCGGATCGATCGCCACTTCCTCCGCGTGCAGGACGAGGCTGCGCCCCGCATGGCGCGCGGTCGGGCGGGCGTCCAGCGCGGGAACCCGCAACTCCGCGGGGTCGGGCTGGGCTTGAAAGACGGGGCCGGTGAGTCGGCGCAGGAGAGCGTTGCAACCCTGATGATCAAAGGGAATGGCGCGCAGTGCGCGGCGCAGACTGGCGGCGGACCAGATGAGGAGCAGCGCGCGCACAAGCAAGCCGTAGAATGCGACCGCATAGCAGAGGAACGGCCACCACGCGGCCATCGCGGGGGGCGAGAGCGGCTGGATGCCGGCGCTGTAGGCGAAGCGGCTGGCGACGACTTGCTCGAAGGTCGGATGCGGATTCGGCAGCGCGGACCAGGGCGCGGCGATGGCGGAGACGATCCGGAAGGCTTCTTCCGGGCTGGTCCGCAGCGTTGATTGCCAACCGAACGCGACGTCGCTGAGCGCGACTTGCAGGAGCAGCGTGGCGAGCACGCCGAGATTAAAGCAGACGCCGAATAGCTGGGTGATGACGAGCAGCGGCCACGCCGCGAGGGAGCCGTAAATTTCGCGACGATGGCTGACTGTCGCGAGCACGGCGCGGAAACGTTCACGCTGTTCGCCGGGCAAGCGGCGCAGGCCGGCGCTGAACATCCAAACGAGCGCGGAGAGGAACGCCCGCAGCGGGCGGAAGTCATCGAAGACGCTGGTCATCCGGCGGATCAGCCACCAGCCAAGCGCCGCGGCGAGGAGCAACCATTGCACGCCGACGGTCGCGGCGAAAAACCACGCGACATTGACCGGTTCATCGCCGCGATAGTGCAGCAGGCCGGCGGTCAGGCTCACGCCCAGCGCGAGTCCGACGAGGACGGACAAAGTCAGCAGCGTCTGCCAGCCCGCGAGGAAATGCGCGCCGGGCAAAGCTTCCGATCCGCGCCGTGCCGTGAGCCATTGGCGAAAGAGAAACCGGCGATTGTCGCGCTGTGCGGCCGCGGTTTGCGGCGCGATGGTCTGCTCGAAGATGGCGCGGTCGCGGGCGCGGATGGCGTCGTCGTCCGCGTTCGCATCCGAGGCGAGCAAATGCTCGAAGTCGAGGATGTCGGCGATGGTCCAATGTTCGGCGCGACGCACGGGGTAGAGATAGGTTTCGCGCGGCGGGATGTCAGCCGGAATCCCGGGCGTTCGTTACCACGCGACCGGGACGCTTTTGCGCTGCTGGAAGCGGTCGGTGTAGTGAAGCTTGCGATGCGCGATGCCGAATTCGTGGACGAGCTTCGTGCATTTCACATCGAAGCAGCAGTACTCCGCGATCTCGAGCATCTTGCCCTCGCGCCACCAGCGGATGGCGTCGAGTCCGTCGCCGGTCTTGCCGACGCCGAGCGAGGCGCTGGCCACGGCGTCGAGGCCGAGCCGATGGCCGAGCGCTTTCTCGATGTCCACGAGCATGTCGAGTGTCTGGCAGAGGTGCGGCAGATCCTGCACGGTGTAACCCATGAGCACTTCGTAATCGAAGTTGATCACGTTGAAGCCGACGACGAGGTCGGCGCGGAGGAGCTGGTCGATGAGTTCCTGGACGCGGCTTTCCGGGTAGATGCGGTATTCGCCGAGCCGCGTGCTGTAGGTCACGCCGACGCTCATGCCCATCGCGGCTTTTTTGTCCCAGCCGCCGGCGTCGTTGGCGGTGCGCTGGGTTTCGAGGTCGAAATAGACGATGTCGCGGGTCATCGCGGGCTTTGTAGAAATTCAGAGGCGCGAGCGCAAGCGGGCGCGCCTTATTTCCCCGCCCACTCGAAATCGCCGGCGTCGAAGGCCATCATGTTGGCGAGCTTCTTCGCGCGGAATTCCTCCACTACCGCGCCATCGCTTTGGAAGATGGTCAGGAGTTTGCCGCTGCCCTCGCGGCCGATCACCGTCCATTGCAAATGCGGCGTCTCGGTCACGCGGCGCAGCGGGAGTCCGTCGGTGGTTTGGAGGAAACTGCCGCGCTCGTTGAAGCCGACGGTGACGCGCGCGGTCGTAGCTTCGTCCTTGATCAGCGGGTTGTTGATCAGCCGGACGACGAACTCTTTTTCCGGAACGAACGGCTTGCCGTCCGGGCGGGCCAGCAGGCTCTGGATGGCTTCGAAAGTGGCCCCGCGCCAGAGCGTTTTTTCGAGCACGGTTTCCCAGAGCGGTGCGTCGCCGGCCACCGGTTTTTGCGGGAGCGCGAGCGAGCGGACGCGCTGCATCGTGGCGTTTTCTTCGAGCAGGACGATCTGTTCGCTCCAGCGGGCGGCGAACGTGCCGCGCGCCGCGAGGATGCGGCGCGGTTGCGGATCGCTCGGTGCGTAGGCGAGGCGGCGGAGAAATTCGCCCGCGAGGGTGAAGGCGCGCACTTCGCGTCCGGCGGGCGTTTGGACGACGGTCCACAATCGATCAGGTGCGCCGAGCGTGGCGTCGATGACGGTTTCGCCATCCTCGATCGGGAACTGGCGCGGCTGGCCGTCCACGATCACGGTCACGCGTCCGTCGGCGATGATCGGAGTATTTTCTTTCGGGTCTCGCGTTGGGGCGATGTCGTCGAAACGAATAGGCACGGCCAGCGTGGCGCCCTCGAAAGTTTCCAACACGACCTCCACCGCATCTTCCGCCTTCGTGCGGAGGTCGGTGATGCGCGCGGGGCGGGGTGCATCGTCTTCGGCGATCCAGTCATTGCCGTGCAGCGCGACGCCTTCCACCTCCACGGCGCCGACGCTGTAGCCGCGGGCCTCGTAGGTCCCGGCGGGCGCCGACTGGCCGGCATCGTCCAGGCCGTCCCAATGCGTGATCAGGCCATTCAGCCCGATGGTGAAATCCTTTTCCGTCGCTTCGCGGGCGAGGACGCGGACGAGCTTTCCCTGGCGGTTGTAGATGCCGAGGCTGAGCGAGCCTTCCATCGGCGGCGGGAGGAAAGTGATGCGCACGCCGGGCGTTTTCGGCTCGGTCTGCTGGGCGCTCACGAAAGGCGCAAACGCAACGAGTACGAAGCAGGCGCGGAGGAAACCGCGGAGGGACGCGCTCCGGCGCGTCCCTGATGTGCGGGAGCGCGCGGGAGCGCGTCCGTTCAGGTGGTCGGGATCACGCATAGTAGCGCCAGTCGAGCGTCGGGAAAATGTTGTCGCGCCATTCACAGTTCGCGAGGAACGCCTCATCGATGTCCTCGGCGCGCAACTGATCGTAGAGCCGGGTGAAGCGCAGCAGATGATCCTTGGTGCGTTTCGTCGCGTAGTTTTTCGCGGTCCCGGTCTTCATCAAAAAGGCCCAGTCGCTCGATTGCGCGAGGAGAAGTTCGCGCGCCATCTGCCGCAGCATGCGCTGTGTGAGGTCGGAAATTTCGTCTTTCGCCCAATGGGTGCGGGCCAGTTCCGTCATGCGTTTCGCGGCCATGTGGAGGTGCGGGTAAATCCACGAATTGCTGTCGTCGAGCCACACCTCCCAATAACCCTTGTGCCCCCAACTCGAGGCCGACGGCACGAGCATTTGGTGCGTGTCGTTTTCTTCGAGATACCGCGTGGGCGTGGTCAGCTTGAACGCGTCCTGATCGAAAACCGCCTTGCGGATGAAGAGGTTGAGAAACTCCGGGCCTTCGAACCACCAGTGACCGAAAAGTTCCGCATCAAACGGGCTGACGACGATCGGCGGCATATTCATGTTGCCCCGCAAATGCTGAATCTGTGCGGCTCGCGCGCCCATGAAGTGTCCCGCGTGCGCGTCCGTCGCGGCCAGCGCCCAGCCGCGATTGTAGAGTTCCTTGTCCGGGGTGCGGCCGGTGATGCGGTGATATTTGATGCCCGTGAATTTGCGCGTGCCGTCCGGCGGCAGCGCGTCGCCGAGATAGTCCGTCGCCAGATCGAAGCCGATGTCGCGGTAAAAATCGCGATACGCGGGATCGCCGGGATAACCTTCCTCCGCGCTCCAGACCTGGCGGCTCGATTCGCGGTCGCGCCCGAAAGCCGCCGGTCCCGTCGGCGTGAAGACCGGCGTGTAGATGGCATAGCGCGGCCGCGGGCTGCCGAACATCACGCCGTGCGAATCGAGAATGAACCAGCGCAGATTCGCTTCCTGGAGGACGTGGTCGAGTTGCGTGGTGTAGGCGCATTCTGGCAGCCAGATGCCGCGCGGATCGCGACCGAACAATTCGCGATACTGATCGCGGGCCAGGAAAATCTGGGCCCGCACGGCCGGATCGAAATTTTCCATCAGCGGCAGAAAGCCGTGCGTCGCCGCGCAGGTAATGATCTCGATCACGCCGCGCTCCTGCAGTTGCGCAAACGCGCCCACGAGATCGCGCTGCCAGCGTTCATGCCAGTCGCGGTGACATTGGGTCAACCGGGCGTGATAAAAGCGCGCGAGTTCGTGGAGGGAGATGTCGTGCTGGGTGCGCTCTATTTCACGCTGGGCGAGGGCGAGAGAGCGATCGAGATACCGGCCGTAGCGCGTCTGCAGCAGCGGGTCGCGCAGCATGTGGCAGAGCGGCGGCGAGAGCGTCAGCGTGAGCGCGAAAGGCACGCCATCATCGGCCAGTCCGAAGAGCACCGAGAGCAGCGGCAGATACGTCTCGGTGATCGCTTCGTAGAGCCAGTCCTCTTCCAAGAATTCGTCATATTCCGGATGCCGCACATAGGGAAGATGGGCGTGGAGGACGAGGGCGAGGTAACCGTTTGGAGCCATGCGGGCGGGAGTAAATCGGAGGCTACCATCCGCGTTCGGCGCGACAAGAGCGGACTGGGCGACTCGCGATACTTCCGGTTTGAATCGCGCGGCAGTCGCTCGCTGCGTCCCGGAACCCGATAAAAGGTGCCTCTCCTATTCGATTGATCCTGAGCAGCGGGGACGTAAGATCGCGCCCTATGCCTTCCCCTAAAAAACCCGCCACCACCACTCGCAAAGTCAACCCAGCCTTGATGAAGCCCGTGCAGCCCGATGAAGCGTTGTCCAAGATCGTCGGCTCCGAGCCTCTGCCCCGCGGCGAACTGACCAAAAAACTTTGGGACTACATCAAGAAAAACAAACTGCAGGACGAAACGAAGCGGACGCAGATCAATGCCGACGAAGCGCTCAAAGTCGTTTTCGGCGGTAAGAAGAGCGTCACGATGTTCGAGATGACGAAGCTCGTTTCCGGACACGTCAAGTAAACGTCCTCCGCGGATCCGACGCCTGAGTTCGAGATTGGGTGATCACACATTTGTGGATCAAGCCAGTCTCGCTCAGGCGGAGGGTCGGAGGGGCCGGGATGGGGTTGCGTCGCTCGCGCCGGAGCGTTGGACGCCTGCCAATCTTGGTGTGGAGGGCATGTGGCTGAGGATGTTTTCCGTGCGCTGCAGCAAGCAACCGTCTTGGTCGGCACCCAGCTGGATTTTCGGTTTTGGGGTTTGATCAAAATTTCGCCGCGAGGAAACGGGGCAGCACGGCGGAGCGCTACCGGACGTCATGCCGAGGAAGCCCAAAAAATTCTCTTGAGGCGCAAAGCGGAACACGTTTAGGAAAGGTTATGCCTAAAGCGAGTAGTCAGAAGTTTATCGCACGTAACCGGGCGCCGAGGGTGCAGATCGAATATGATGTGGAGCTCTACGGGGCGGAGAAAAAGGTCGAGTTGCCATTCGTCATGGGTGTGATGGCCGATCTCTCCGGCAAGCCGGCAGAAGCGCTGCCGGCGGTGAACGACCGGAAATTTCTCGAAATCGACGTCGATAACTTTGACGAGCGTTTGAAGGCGACCAAACCACGCGTCGCGTTTCAGGTTCCCAACACCCTCACGGGCGAAGGAAACATCGCGGTGGACATCACCTTCGAAAGCATGGACGACTTTTCGCCGGCGGCAGTGGCGCGGAAGGTCGATTCGCTGAGCAAGCTGCTGACAGCCCGCGAGCAACTTTCCAATCTATTGACATACATGGATGGAAAAACCGGGGCTGAGGGATTGATTGGCAAACTATTGAACGATCCAGCTCTCCTGCAGGCGCTCTCCTCCGAACCGAAACCGGCGGACGAAGAGACCCCCAATTCTTAATCACTCATGCCTGAAGATCCCCTCCTTCAAACGGACGCTACCCCCGCGGTAGAAATTGCCGAGGTCAATGAATTCGAGTCGCTATTGCAGCAGGAATTCAAACCGAAAACCAGCGACGCTCGCCAGGCGGTCGAAAGCGCCGTCCGCACGCTCGCCGAGCAGGCGCTCGCCGGCACCGCGCTCATCGGCAAGGACGCGGTCGCTTCGATCCAGTCGATCATCGCCGAACTCGACAAGAAGCTCTCCGAGCAAATCAACCTCATCATGCATCATGAGGATTTCCTGAAACTCGAAGGAACTTGGCGCGGTCTGCACTATCTCGTGAACAACACGGAGACCGACGAGAAGTTGAAAATTCGGGTGATGAATATCGGCAAGAAGGATCTTGGCCGGACGTTGAAGAAATTCAAAGGCACGGCGTGGGACCAGAGCCCGCTTTTCAAGAAGATCTACGAAGAGGAGTTCGGTACTCCCGGTGGCGCTCCTTACGGATGCCTCATTGGTGACTACGAGTTCGATCACTCGCCCCCGGATGTGGAGATCCTCACGGGCATGGCGCAGATTTCCGCCGCTTCGCACACGCCGTTTTTTGCCGCCGCCGCTCCGACGTTGATGAACATGGAGAGCTGGCAGGAACTCGGCAATCCCCGCGATCTCACGAAGATTTTCCAGACCCCGGAATACGCTCCATGGCGGTCGCTGCGGGCGTCCGAAGATTCCCGTTATATCGGTCTAACCATGCCGCGCACGCTCGCGCGCCTGCCTTACGGTTCAAAGACTTCGCCGGTGGAAGAGTTCGAGTTTGAGGAAGACGCGGAGGGCGCGGACCATACCAAATACGTTTGGTCGAACGCCGCTTACGCGATGGGCGCCAATATCAACCGCGCCTTCAAGCTCAACGGCTGGTGCGCGCGGATTCGCGGAGCCGAAAGCGGCGGCATGGTCGAAGGCCTGCCGGTGCATACTTTTCCGACCGACGACGGCGGCGTGGATATGAAATGTCCGACGGAGATCGCGATCACCGATCGGCGGGAAGCCGAATTGGCGAAGAACGGCATGATCCCGCTGTCGCACTGGAAGAACACGGACTACGCCGTCTTCGTCGGTGCGCAATCCCTGCAAAAGCCGCAGGAATACGACGACGACGACGCAACGGCGAATGCGAATCTGGCTGCGCGGATGCCCTACCTTTTTGCCACCTGCCGGTTCGCGCATTACTTGAAGTGCATCGTTCGCGACAAGATCGGTTCCTACAAGTCGCGGGAGGACATGGAGCGCTGGCTGAATGATTGGATCACGAACTACGTGACGCCGGATCCGACCGCGAGCGAAGAGGCGAAAGCGCAACGTCCCCTCGCCGACGCCAGGGTCGAGGTCGAAGAAGTACCGGGGAACCCCGGTTACTATCAATCGAAGTTCTATCTGAAGCCGCATTTCCAACTCGAAGGCCTCACCGTCTCTTTGCGGATGGTGAGCAAGCTGCCCTCCGAAAAAGGTGCAGAAGGGTAATTCCCGGTTTCACCGTCCGGTCTCGGCTTCGAGCGTCTCTCACCAGTCCCACAAAACCCCACACTAAAAACAGAAAGCGAATATTATGGCAGTTGACATGTTCCTCAAAATTGAAGGCATCGAAGGCGAGTCCAAAGACGACAAGATGAAGGGCCAGATCCACATCGAATCTTTTTCCTTCGGTGTCGAACAGGTTGGGACGTCCGATTCCGGCGGCGGTCTCGGTGCCGGAAAAGCGAAATTCGAAGACTTCGAATTCACGATGCCCACCCAGAAGGCCAGCCCAAAAATCTATGCCGCCTGCGCCGCTGGCAAACATATCAAGTCAGCCGTGCTGAGCATTCGCAAAGCCGGCGGCAAACAGGATGTTTTCCTCAAGCACACCTTCTCCGACCTGCTCATTTCGTCCTTCCGTACCGCCAACGGCGAACCGCAGCCGATCGACACGGTGAAGTTTAACTTCGTCAAGCTGCAGACCGAGTACAAGGAACAGAAGACCGATGGCTCCCTCGGTGGAGCGGTCACGGCCGGCTACGACCTCAAGGCCAACAAGGCGATCTAAGGCGGCGAAAAACCTTCCGGCGTCGGTCCCGTGCCCCAGGGAGCACGGGACCGCGCCGCATATTTTGCGCCTTTCACGATGACCGCCGAAGAAGCCGTCAAAGCGGGTCGGTTGGACGAAGCGTTGAAGGCGTTGCAGGACGCTATTCGGCAGGCTCCGGCAGATCCCAAACTGCGGCGTTTTTTATTCCAGTTGCACTGCATTCTCGGCAACTGGGAGAAGGCGCTTACCCAACTTCAGGTGCTCTCGGAGATGGATTCCGAAAGCATGCTTCTGGCCTCGATTTTTCAGCCAGTGATCCAGTGCGAACTTCTGCGCGCCGACGTGTTCGCGGGCAAACGTTCTCCGATTGTCTTTGGTGAACCCGAGCACTGGGTTGGGCTGATGGTTCAGGCCAATTCGCTGATCGCACGGGGCGAATGGAAAGCGGCGCGTGAAACGCAGGCGCAGGCGCTCGAAGCGGCGCCGGTCGCCACCGGAAAAGTGAACGATCAACCCTTCGAATGGATCGCGGATGCCGACTCCCGGCTCGGCCCGATCATGGAAGCGATGATCGACGGTCGCTATTGCTGGGTGCCGTTTGGAAGGATCAAAAAACTTTTGATCGAGCCGCCGCAGGATTTACGTGACCTCGTTTGGGCCCCGGCGCAGTTCGTCTGGACGAACGGAGGAAATTCCGCGGGATTCATCCCAGTGCGGTATTCGGGCTCGGAACACGCGAGCGACAGTGCCTTGCGGCTGGCCCGCAAAACCGAATGGCAGGACCACGGGGAAGAAATCTTCACCGGCCTTGGCCAGCGGCTCTTCACGACCGATCAGACGGAGTACCCGTTGTTTGAGGTGCGGACGGTGGAGTTTGATGACGTGAAATCGGAGGGATAGTGCGGACTTGGAAAACGGCGGATGATTGTCAGTTGCGCGTTTCTTCATTGCCGCTCTCATTTCCAGCCTGATGCCTGAACCCGGCCAAACCGAACGCATCCAACCGTGCCTGCTCGACCGCCTGACGGACGATCAGCCCGAGAACAAACATGAAAGCCGCAACGCGCGGATCATCTCGCCGTCCCGCTACCGGGAGGCGGTGCTGCGCGATGTGCGGTGGCTCTTCAATACCAGCGCACGCCTCGCCTCCGAGGATCTCGCCGAATATCCCGAGGTGGCCTCTTCCGTCCTCAGCTACGGTATTCGCGACCTCTGCGGCCGCATCACCACCTCGGTCGATATCGGCGGGCTGGAGCGCGAACTGACGAACGCGGTCAATCACTTCGAGCCGCGGGTCATTCCCGGCTCGCTGCGAATTCGTGCGGTCGAAGACCAGACCGGTACCAGCCCGAGCGTGCTGAGCTTCGAAATTCATGCGGATCTGTGGGCCAACCCCGTGCCGGAACAACTTTTCATCAAGACGGAAATCGATCTCGAGACGGGGCACTGCCGGCTATGAAGCGCCGGGCGCCGAGCATGCTGCGAAGGGCCTCGCCAGCACACGTCGCGCCTTGCGCTCCCCGCTAAACGCTCCACGCTCCCGCCATGGATCGCCGCCTTCTCGATCACTACAATAACGAACTGCATCATCTGCGGGCGACTGCCGCGGAGTTCGCGCAGGAATTTCCCAAGATCGCCGGGCGGCTGGCGCTGGATCGCGGGGAAAAAGAAGTCTGTCCGGATCCGTTTGTGGAGCGGTTGCTCGAGGGCTTTGCCTTCCTCGCCGCGCGCATTCAGGTCAAATTCGATGCGGAATTTCCCCGCTTCACGCAGTCGCTTCTCGAGACGGTTTATCCGCAGTATCTTTCGCCGATGCCGTCGATGACGGTGGCGCGTTTCGTGCCGGACGCCCAAGCGGCGCAGCTGACCGAAGGTTTCCCCATTCCGCGCGGCACGGCCCTGCGCAGCAACCTCGGCCGCAACGACCGCACAGCCTGCGAATATCGCACCGCGCACGCCGTCACTCTTTGGCCGATCCAGCTTATCGAGGCGCAGTATTACACGCGCGACGTCAGCCAACTCACGCTGCCGGGCGAACTGGGTGCGCGGGCCGCGCTGCGCCTCCGCCTGCGCACGACCAGTGGGCAGCCGTTCAATACGTTGAAGCTCGACCGCCTGCCGCTCTTTCTGCGCGGCTCGGATGAGGTGCCAGTCAGCATCTACGAGCAGATCTTCTCGCGAGCCAGTCGGGTCGTGGTCCAGGCGAATACCAACACGCACGAAAAACCGCGTTTCCTGCTCCCGGCGCAATCGCTGCGGCGCGTCGGTTTCCGCGAGGACGAAGCGCTGCTCCCGCCATCACCGCGGGGCTTCGAAGGGTACCGCCTGCTGCGCGAATACTTCGCTTTCCCGCAGCGGTTTCAATTCTTCGAATTCGGCGACCTGCAGCCCGCGATGAGCCGGTGTGACAGCACGGAAATCGATCTGATCATCGCCTTGAAGGAGCCGGAGACGCGGCTGGAAGGGCGGGTCGATGCGTCCACGTTCGAGCTTTTCTGTACGCCGGCGATCAACCTTTTTCCGAAGCGGCTCGACCACATCCTGCTCTCCGAACGCCAGTCGGAATTTCACATCGTGCCCGATCGCACCAAGCCGTGGGACTTCGAAGTGTTCCAGGTCGAGAGCGTCGCCGGGTATGGCTCGCGGTCCGGCGAGGAGCAGGTGTTTCAGCCGTTCTACCGTGCGCACGATACCGGACGCGAAGCCGGCGCCTTTTACACCCTGCACCGCACGGCGCGCGTGCTGGCGGAGAAGGAGCGGAAATTCGGTCAGGTCTCCTCCTACGTTGGGACCGAGGTTTATCTCTCGCTCGTCGATGCGGAGGCGGCGCCTTATTCCAGCGACCTCCAGCAACTCGGCGTGAGTGCCCTTTGCACGAACCGCCATCTGCCGATTGGGATGGCCATCGGTGCGGGCCTCACCGATTTCTCCATGGAAATCAACGCGCCGGTGGCCGAGACGCGCGTGCTCAGTGGCCCGACTGCGCCGCGTCCACCGCATCCCGACGGCGAACTCACCTGGCGCCTGATCAGCCATCTTTCGCTGAATTACCTCTCGCTGGTCGATTCCGCCGATGGCCAAGGCGCGACCGCGCTCCGCGAAATTCTCAAGCTCTACGCGGATCGGACCGAAGTGCAGATGCAGCGCCAGATCGGGGGCCTGCGCTCCACGAAATCGCAGCCGATCACGCGCCGGGTGGAAACCGACGGGCCGATTACTTTCGCCCGCGGAATCGAAGTGACCGTGGAGTTCGATGAGACGGCGTTCGAGGGCAGCGGCGTCTTTATTCTCGGCGCGGTGCTCGAGCAGTTTTTTGCGCGCTACGTGTCGCTAAATTCATTCACCGAAACCGTCATTCGCTCGCACCAGCGCGGCGAGATCATGCGATGGAAACCCCAGCTCGGGAAAAGACAACTGATCTGATCGCGGCGCTCATCGCGCAGCCGATGACGTTCGATTTTTTCCGTGCCGTGCGGCTCATCGAGGCCCGGCATCGGGATCAGCCGCGCATCGGCACGTCGATCGATCCGCGCGAAGATCCGGTGCGCTTTGGCCAGCGGCCGTCCCTCGCTTTTGCGCGCTCGACCATCGACTCCTTCACCGAAGGCGGAGCGCAGCCGCACGCACTCTTCGTTAATTTCATGGGTCTGTTCGGCCCGAACGCGCCGCTGCCGCTGCACATCACTGACTACGCGCGCGACCGCGAAGCCAACGCGAAGGACGAAACGCTGACCGCGTTTCTCAACATTTTTCATCACCGCCTGCTGTCGCTTTTCTATCGGGCCTGGGCGGTGAACCAGAAGGCGGCCGACCTGGACCGGCCGGAGGGCGCGACGTTCACGCGTTTCATCGGCAGCTTTTTCGGCCTGGGTATTCCGGAGCTGCGCAATCGCGACGCGGTGCCGGATTGGGCGAAGCTCTATTACTCCGGCTGGCTCGCGGGACAGACGCGCAATGCCGACGGATTGGAAACCATCCTGCGTGATTTTTTCCTGATGCCGGTGCGCATCCTCACGTTCGTCGGCCACTGGCTGCGCCTGCCCGAGCACAGCGTCTGCCGCCTCGGCGAACAACCCGAGACCGGCACCCTCGGCCGCAGTGCGGTCATCGGTTCACGCGTCTGGGATTGTCAGTTGAAATTTCGCGTCCGCATCGGCCCGGTGAGCCTCGCGGAACTGCAGCGCTTCCTGCCGGGCAGCGAGAGCTTTCTCCGGCTCCGGAGCTGGGTGCGCGGCTATTCGGGCGATGAATATTTGTGGGACGTGCAGGTCGTTTTGAAAAAGGAAGAGGTCCCGGCAATCCAACTCGGGCTCGGCGGAATGCTGGGCTGGACGACATGGCTGAAGAGCCGGCCGTCGGAGCAGGACGCCGAGGATCTCGTGCTCGATCCAGGCGTGGGATGAAGAACGCGTTTCGCCATTTCGTGACTGGTCACGGACCGCGCGCAACGTGTAGCGTCGACCGTCCGCGATTCCCCGCCCTTCGCCCCACGCCTTACACTCCAACGAAACATGGAAATCCGCCGCTCAACCCTCTTCGGAAAACTCAACCAGCTCGGCTACAAGAGCATCGAAGGGGCGACGACCTTCTGCAAAATGCGCGGCAATCCCTACGTCGAGCTGGTGCATTGGCTGAATCAGATCCTGCAAAATCAGGACTCCGATTTTCTCCGGATCGTCCGGCACTTTCAGCTCGACGCCTCGCGCATCGCCGGTGATCTCACGGCGGCGCTCGACAAGCTGCCACGCGGGGCGACGGCGATCTCGGATTTTTCACCGCACATCGAGGAGACGATCGAGCGCGCGTGGACTTACGCCTCGCTGCTGTTTGGCGATACGAGCATTCGCACGGGCCACGTCGTGGTCGCGCTGACCAAGGCGCCCGGTTTGAAAAACGTCTTTGCGGGCATCTCGAAGGAGTTTGCGAAGATCAAAGCGGAGGAGCTTTCGGACAGCTTTGACAAGATCACCGCCGGCTCGCCGGAAGACACGATGACCGCGCGCGACGGCAGTTCCGCGGCGGCCAGCGAAGGTGGCGCGCCCGCTCCGGCACAGCTCGGGAAGCAGGAGGCGCTGGCAAAATTCTCCGTCGATCTCACGGAAAAAGCGCGCAAAGGCGAAATCGATCCGATCGTCGGGCGCGACGAGGAAATCCGGCAGATTGTCGATATCCTGATGCGCCGTCGGCAGAACAATCCGATCCTGACCGGCGAGGCTGGCGTCGGCAAGACGGCGGTGGTCGAAGGGTTCGCGCTGCGCATCGTGGCGGGCGACGTGCCGCCGCAGCTCAAAGACGTGTCGTTGCGCACGCTCGATCTCGGTCTGCTGCAGGCGGGTGCGAGCATGAAGGGCGAATTTGAAAATCGTCTGCGCCAGGTCATCGAGGAAGTGCAGGCGTCGCCGAAGCCGATCATCCTGTTCATCGATGAAGCGCACACGCTGATCGGTGCGGGTGGCGCGGCGGGGCAGGGCGATGCGGCCAATTTGCTCAAGCCCGCGCTTGCCCGCGGCACGCTGCGGACGATCGCGGCGACGACGTGGGCGGAATACAAAAAGTATTTCGAGAAAGACCCGGCGCTGACGCGCCGTTTCCAAGTCATCAAGGTCGAGGAACCGGATGAAGACAAAGCGGTGCGGATGATCCGCGGGCTTGCGCCGGCGCTGGAGAAACACCATCGAGTGCTCGTCCTCGACGAGGCGCTCGAATCCGCGGCCCGCCTCTCGCACCGCTACATCCCGTCGCGACAGTTGCCGGATAAGGCCGTGAGCCTGATCGACACCGCGTGCGCGCGAGTAGCGATCAGCCAGCACGCCACGCCGCCGCCGGTGGAAGATGTCCGGCGCCGGATCGAAGGTCTGCAAACCGAGTTCGACATCCTCAACCGCGAAATGACCACCGGCTCGATGCATGAAGAACGCGTCGCCGAAATCACGACCAAGCTTGCGGAAGCCAAAGCGCGGCTGGCGGAACTCGACGGACATTGGGCAAAAGAAAAGGAAATCGTCGGCAAGATCATCGACTTAAAGGCGAAGCTGCACGCGGCGGCCGCTGCGCCGAATGGCGCGGCCAAAGAAGCCACAGCGGATGCGGCTGCGGCGGCGACACCACCGCCGGATCGCGCCGCGCTGCTCGCCGAACTCCGCGCGCACGAAGCGGAACTCGCGACGCTGCAGGGCGAGACGCCGCTCATTTTCCCGAAGGTCGATGCGCAGGCCGTCGCGTCGGTGGTCGCAGATTGGACCGGCATCCCCGTCGGCCGGATGGTGAAGAACGAAATCCAGGCGCTGCTCACGCTCGCCGATACGCTCGAGGAGCGCGTGGTCGGGCAGCGGCACGGCTTGGAAGCGATCGCCAAACGCGTGCAGACGACGCGCGCCGGCCTGGAAAATCCGAACAAGCCGATCGGCGTTTTCATGCTCGCCGGCCCGAGTGGCGTCGGCAAAACGGAGACCGCACTCACGCTCGCGGAGACGCTCTTCGGCGACGAGAGCAACATCGTCACGATCAACATGAGCGAGTTCCAGGAGGCGCACACCGTCTCGACGCTCAAAGGCGCGCCTCCCGGCTACGTCGGTTACGGCGAGGGCGGCGTGCTCACCGAAGCCGTGCGGCGCAAACCGTATTCCGTGGTCCTGCTCGACGAGGTGGAAAAGGCGCACTCCGACGTGCACGAGATGTTTTTCCAGGTCTTCGACAAAGGCTTCATGGAAGATGGCGAAGGCCGGCTGATCGATTTCAAGAACACGCTGATCATCCTGACGACGAACGCCGGGAGCGACCTGATCATGAACCTGTGCAAAGACCCGGACCTCAAGCCGGACCCGGAAGGCATCGTGAAAGCGCTGCGCCAACCGCTGCTCAAGGTCTTCCCCGCCGCGCTGCTCGGCCGTATTTTTGTCATCCCGTATTATCCGCTGAGCGACGAGATGCTGAAGTCGATCATCCGGCTCCAGCTTGATCGGATCGTGAAGCGGGTGGACGAGAGCCAAGGCGTGACGTTGAGCTACGACGACGCGGTGGTGAATCTGATCGCGAGCCGTTGCACCGAGGTCGAAAGCGGCGGGCGCATGGTCGATGCGATCCTGACGCAGACCGTGCTGCCGGAAATCAGCCGCGAATTTCTGGTGCGCCAAATGGAAAGCCGACCCATCAAACGCGTGCAGCTTTCTGTGAAGGAAGGACAGTTCAGCTACAGCTTCGAATGAACGCCATTCCCCGACTCAACGCAGCTGCGTGACGCCGCTGATTTCCTGCGAACCCATGGGAGATCAAAACGCATTATTCTTCAAAGCCCGCGGGACGGGTGCGCACCGGCCGCCTTCGGCACAGCCGAACGCGAAGGCGCAGCAAAGCCAGATGGACTTTGTGCAGAAGTTCAAGCTGCCGCAGGAGGTGACGTTGAGCGTGGTCTTCTTCTGGACGGACTTCTCCTGGGACTCGCCCGCCTCCAACGATCCAAGCGCGAAGCTGCTGGCCAAAACCAAGGACGTGCTCGGCAAGCGCAATTTCAAAATCGACGTGCTCGAGCACAAGACGAAGCTGATCTTTCCTCGCGCCGCCTCGGATCAAGGCGATCTCGGCAAGCTGCGCGAACTGGCGCATTCCTCGCTCCCCGGCCCGCTACCGCGGTTGCCGATCATTTTCGCCCCGCTCTCCACGGGCGTGGACAGCCGCGGCATCGAGAAAGACGGCGTGCCGCACGGCCTCGCCGTGAGCGGGCAGGTCGGCGCGTTCACGTGGCTGCCATTTGTGGTCATCAACACGCGTTCGATCTCCGACAGCTTGCGCACGATCCACCATGAGATGGGGCACACCGTGAAGCTCGACCACGAAGTGAGCAACGCCTCGGAGGCCAACTTCATGTACGAATACACCAAGAAGCGCGAGCAGGACGAAATGATCTGCTGCCAGGTCGCCGCGCTGGCCAGCGCTTATTACGCCACGCCGAAGTTTGTGCTGACGGATGACTTCAAAAAACGCTGTCCGCGCAACGGCAGCTGCGCGAGGGCCTTCGTCGCCAACCCCTGATTTTCTCACCGCGCCCTTATTCCTCCGCACTATGTCCCAGCGCTTTCTCACCATCAAAACGCCGCTTCCCGGCGAGGATAAATTCATCGTTTACCGCATCTCCGGTCAGGAGCGCCTCGGCCAGCTCTTCACCTACGAGTTGGACCTCTACTCCAAGGATGGGATAATTAAACCGGCCGATCTCCTCGGCCAGCGGGCGACGGTCCGGATCGACCGGAATCCAGGAGACGCGCGGTTTTGCGATGGCTACATCAGCCGGGTGCAGCAATTCGAGCCGCACCTCGATTGGAACCGCTTCCGCATTACCCTGGTCCCCTGGCTGTGGTTTCTCACCCGCACATCGGACTGCCGGATTTTCCAGAACAAGACCGTCCCGGAGATCGTGAAGGAGGTTTTCAAAAACCAGAACTACATGAAGGTGCAGAAATTCGAGGAGCACCTCTCGGGCAAATATCGAAAAAGGGAATACTGCGTGCAGTCGCGGGAGACGGATTTCAACTTCGTCTCGCGGCTGATGGAGGATGAGGGGATCTATTACTTTTTCACCCACAAGGAGGGGGAGCATACGCTCGTCCTGGCGGATTCGCCGGGAGCTCACGATCCGGCCGGCCTGGAGGCCGACCAGCTGCCCTACAACCCGGCCTCAGAGTCCCAAATCCGGGGCGAGCGAATCGCTGAGTGGAGTCTCGAAAAGGAGGTGCGCACCGATGCCGCCGCCGTGAACGACTACGACTTCAAAGCGCCGCGCAATCCTTTGCTCTCCCGCGCCATCGAAGCGTCGGAATACAAAGCACCGCCGTCGGAGTTCTACGATTACCCGGGCGCGTTTACCAAGAACGCCGACGGCGAAAAGATCGCCGGGACGCGCCTG
Organism: Chthoniobacterales bacterium; assembly: GCA_038325425.1. Taxonomy (GTDB): domain Bacteria; phylum Verrucomicrobiota; class Verrucomicrobiia; order Chthoniobacterales; family Chthoniobacteraceae; genus Chthoniobacter. The sequence continues at coordinate 5,904 of JBBQIZ010000018.1, read as the reverse complement.
GGCGAATTTCAGTCGCAATACGATACGCGCCGCGGCACGACCGACGCCCCGGGCCTGCAGCCGGGCACCACAGTCATGCTGACTGACCATCCGCGCCGCGATCAAAACCAGAAATATCTGATCATCGGGACGTCCTTCAGCGCGTCGAGCCTGCTGCCCGAATCGATGGGCTCGATCGGGGGCGATGAATACAATTGTTCCTTTGACTGCACGCCGATCGGGCTGCAGTGGCGTCCGCCGCGGCACACGCCGGTGCCCTTTGTCCGCGGTCCGCAGACGGCGACCGTGGTCGGGCCGAAGGGCGAGGAAATTTACACCGACGAGTATGGCCGGATCAAAGTGCAGTTCCACTGGGACCGGGAAGGCAAGAAGAACGAAAGCAGCTCGTGCTGGGTGCGCGTGGCTACGCCGTGGGCGGGCAATCAATGGGGCATGATCCACATTCCGCGCATCGGCCAGGAAGTGGTGGTGTCGTTCCTCGAAGGTGATCCGGATCAGCCGATCATCATCGGCAGCGTTTATAACGCCGACCAGATGCCGCCTTACACTTTGCCGGCCGATAAGACGCAGAGCGGCATCAAATCGCGCAGCACTCTGGGCGGCAACCCCGAGACGTTTAACGAGATTTGCTTCGAGGACAAAAAAGGCTCGGAGCTGGTTTACATCCGCGCGGAGAAGGATCTCACCTCGGCGGTGGAAAACGACCACGCGCATTGGGTCGGGCACGATCGCACGAAAACGGTCGATCACGACGAGACCACGGAGATCGGCCACGACCGCACGGAGACGGTGAAGAACAACGAAACCATCACGGTCATGGGGAACCGGACGGAAAAGGTGATGAAGAACGAGGACATCACCATCATGAGCAACCGCACCGAGAAGGTGATGCAGAACGAAGACATCACGATCGCAGGCAAGCGGACCGAAAAAGTGGCGATGAGCGAAGACGTCACGATCATCGGCCCCCGCAGCGAAACCTGCGCGGCCACGGATTCGCTCAAGGTCGCGGCGACGAAAACGACGACGGTCGGGGGCACAAATTCGACGACGGTGGGAGGCTCGAATTCGACGACCGTAGGCGGCGCGCACTCGGTGACAGTTGGTGGTGTCAGCAGCGAAACCTGCGGCGGTCCCATGACGAAAACCTCGGGCGCCGTGATCAGCATCACCGCGGGGGGCGCTGTCGTCATTACCGCCTCCGCCATCGTCATGAACGCGGCCGCGGTCACCATCAACTCCCCGGCCGTCATCATTGGAGGCCGCGTCGTCCTGCCGCTCGCGCCGATCCCGATCCCTTAGCCCCACTTTATGCCGTCATCCGCCGCATCGCGCACCGTGCCGCCGCTTTCTGAGTTTTGTGCGGACATCCGCCTCTCCAAGGACGCGCGCGCCTTGATCAACGATGCTCTCTCTCCGCTTGATTTTGTGCGGTTGCTCATCGAACGCGCAAAGTTGTCCGATGCGATCCACGTCGTTTCCCACCTGTTCGCGAAACGCGAAGCCGTCTGGTGGGCTTGTCAGTGCATCCGCCAGACCATGAAAGGGGAACTGCCTCGCGCCGAGGCCGAAGCGCTCGCGGCCGTGGAGACGTGGGTCGCCAATCCCGGCGAACAAACGCGCAGCGGGCTGATGAATTTTGCGATGTCAGTCGGCATGGACAAACCGGCGGGCTGTGTGGCGATGGCCGCCTTTGGGAGTGAAGGCAGCATGGTCCCACCCGAATATCCGCCGATGTATCCGGAGCCCACGCTGACCGCGGAACTTTCGGCGGCGAGCATCCTGATGGCGGGCGCCGTGGACGACCCGGAACGCTGCCTCGACCACTACAAACTCTACCTCGAGCAAGGCCTCGGGCTTTACGAAAACCGCGGCGCCTGAGGCGCGGCGCTACGTTTCCTCGGCGGTGAACTTCTCCGCCAGCGCGATTTCCTCGCGCAGCGACTCGGCGGCGGGCACGTTCGTCTGGGTGGGGTCGAGGCAGAAGAGATCCCAAATCTCGCCGTCGAAATCCTTCTGCCGCACGTGCCAGCGGTTCTGTTCATCGCGATCGAGCGGGAAGAGCGCGCAGGCCGCCGGTTTGTAGCGGAAGCGATCGCCCTCCGCGGCACCGACGCGGTGAAAAATGCAGCCGTGGTGGAAGAAAATACACCAGCCATCGACGACGCGCAGCGTGCGCTGTCCGGCTTTAGATTCCGCGCCGAGGTCACCGCCCTCTTCCAGCGCGGCACGCGCTTCGGGCCGCAGGTCGGGCAGGAACTTTTCGAGGTGCGCATCGGTGCGCACGATCTCCTCCACGTAGATCGGCGGCTCGCCTTCGCGACAACAAATCCCATCGCAGCCGCGGCCGAAAGTGCACTCGAACCGCGCCTCCCCGAGATTCCGAATGGATGGAGAAACGCCGGATCGCTCATGGTGCTGAAGGATTGAAAAGACCGCGGGTGAGAGCTTTGCAAAAAATCACGCAGTCGTCGCCGGGGTTGTAGAAATCGGGAATCACGCCAACGACGTGGTAGCCGGCCTTTTCGTAGAAGAGGCGGGCGCTGACATAGTCGGCACGCCCGCTGGTTTCGACCCGGATGCGCTCCCCGCCACGCTCGCGAACGCACTCTTCCGCGTGGGCTTGCAGCGCCCGCCCCGCGCCGGATCGCTGCGCCTCGGGATGAATGCAGATCCAATAAAGATCCCACGTGCTCGCGGTCAGCGGCGTCTCGCCGAAACAAACAAATCCGCGGACGGTGTCGGCAATCTCCAGCGCCAGCAGCGCGTAGTCGCCATTCGCCAGGCCGGCGTCCACCAGTTCCAGGGCAACGCGAATTTCCTCGGCACTGAACGCCCCGCAGACGGTGAGCATTTCTTCGACCGCCGCACGATCCTCGGCGCGCAAAGCCCGGATCAGCATCGCGCCCACTCCAGTTGGCAGCGGACGAATTCGCGCCACGTCCAGCCAGCTTCAATCACCGCCCGGTGAACACCGACCCCTGGCTCGATGGAGGGATTAGGGTTCACATCGAGCACGCGCGGCGCGCCGTCGGCACCGAGCCGCAGATCGACCCGCAAATAACCGCGCGCCTCCACCACGCGCCACGCGGCGCGCGCAGTTTCCGCCAAACGCTCGCGGAGCTGCGGCGCAATCTCGCTGTCGTAAACAAGCGGGGAATCGGCCCATTCGCGGCTCTCCGTATCCCATTTTCCGACGTAAGTATTGAGCCGCAAACCGTGAAGAAAAAGCGTCTCGCCGATCGAGACGTGCTCGCCGGAATTTGCCCCCCACAGCGATACGGCGAACTCGCGTCCCGGCAAAAATTCTTCGACCTGGACCGGCCCGGACAGGCGGTCGCGCGCACGCTCCACCGCTGCCGCATCGGCGCAGATCGAGTCGTGCCCGATGCCCGCCGAGCCGTCCTCGTCCGCGGGCTTCACGATGCAGGGAAAGACGCCCGCGCGCGGCACCGGTATCCCCGCCGCCGCGAGCGCGGCGTTGGTGCGATCTTTGCGACGGCACAGCGCGAGCGTTTCGCTGCCGGAGCCGGTGAAGGGAAGGCCGAGCCACTCGAATAACGCCGCGACGTGCGGCTCGAGATCAGGGCGGCCCGCGGGCGCCTCGCAAAGGTTGAAAATCACGTCCACGCGTTGCCCGGAAATTGCCTCCAGGATTTCCCGCAAGTCGCCGCGGACGGCGACGATTCGGGCGCCCGGCGCCGCCTCCGCGATCGCCGCGGCCGAGCCGCTCACATCGAATTCATCACGGTCGCGACCCACCGCCACCCGCGCTGGCGGCAGCGTGTGGAGGATGAGCACGCGCTTCATGGCAGCACAATGCCGTGGCGCCGCGCGGCATCGCGCAGGATGCCTTGGACCAGTTCGTCGTAGCTCAGTCGGTCGCGGGAAAGGATCACGATGTCGCCGCTTTCCGGGTGCAGCCCGGGCAACGGATTGCATTCCAGAAAGCGCGGCGCGCCCTCGGCATCCAGCCGGAAATCGAGCCGTGCGATGTCGCGGCAACCAAGTAAACGATAGGCGGCCAGCGCCAGTTGTTCGACTTCGTGGAGGCTCTGCGGATCGAGCCGGGGCGGGATGTGGTAGCGCACGCAGTGCCGAAAATCGCGCTTCACTTCGAGCGAGTAAACGAACGGATTTTCGCCCGCAGCCGGCGCGATTTCCATCGCTCCGATCACGCGAGCGTCCGCGACATTACCGGCGATGCCGACGGTGATTTCCATCCCCGGCACAAACTCCTCGACCAGCACCGGGCAACGATACTGCGCATGCAGCCGTCGCCAGCCTTCGCGCGCCTCGTCCACATTGGCGGCGAGCGCGTTGCGCCGGATGCCTTTGCTCGATCCCTCGTCGTTCGGTTTCACCAGCACCGGATAACGCAGCGGCGCGATCGCTTCCGCGGGAAATTCCCCGTCTTCGATGAACACCGCCCGCGCGACCGGCACCTCGGGCGAAACCACGCGCCGTGCCACCGCCTTATCGAGCGATAGCGCAAGTGTGAGCAGATCCGAGCCGGTGAAGGGCAGATCGAGCATCTCGCAGATCGCCGCGGGGATGGCTTCGCGGCAGCGCCGGCCCTGACCCTCCGCGAGATTGAAGGCAAAATCGAAATGCCCATCTTCGAGCCGCCACGGCAGGCGCGCATCCGCGGTGACCGGTTCCACGTCCACGCCCAGACCGGCCAGCGCGCGCGCAACCTGCGCGATCGTCTCCGGGCTGTCGTATTCCTCAAACACATCGTCGCTCGCGCCCGGCGGGAGCGCGGTGGGGCGGAGGTTGCAGAGAAGCGCGACCTTCATGGGATTTCTCCGGCAAATAATTGGAGAGCGTTTGTCCCGGATTGGAAAACGCGATGGGCGCACCCGGCGCCACCCTCAACCGAGCGGATCAAGAGAGGCGCAAAAACTGATCGGATCCCGATTGAAGGCGGTCAGGCGCCTAGCGATGCGGATCGGATGTCGGGTCTTTCATCTGGGCGACGAAACAACCGTGAAACGGAACCGCGGGCCGATCTCGGAAGGCGCAGACGCTTCAAGTGCCCCTGCGTGTCGGCAGCGTCTTCGGCTTCTCTTTCTTCGGCTTCTTTACTTCTTTTTTGTGACTGTTGTTACCTTTGGCCATGGGCGGACGGTAACAGGATTCGCAGTGAAGTCTCGCTATTTGCAGCGAGACCGCGAGGGTGTGCGAACTATGGGCGATAAATCACCGAAAGCGACGAACAAACAGGCCGCGCAAAAGCAGGCCAAGGCCAACGTCAACACGCAGAAAAAGAATCACGCGGCAGCCGCCAAGCAGGCGGTGAAACCGAAAAAATGATCGTCTGAGCCCGGGCGCAATCCCGGTTCCACGCGCGTCAAGCTGTCGAAGGTGTTCCTTCGCGCAAGGTGCGTGATGCGCGGTTGTCTGCGGGTGCCGGAGAACGATTCCGGCACGGCACTCGCGTGCCCCAATGGCTGAGGTTGAGGCGGGGATCTGCAGGGCTGTTTCTCGGTGAAAAGCAGCGGCAATAAACTGATCGCAAGCGGGTCTATTTAGTGGGTTTCCGAGCCTGTCAGGATTCTTCGCGGCACCGGTTGTATTTCCGGAAGCCGGGACGATCGCATCCCCCAAAACATTCCCCCCATGAACCGCAGACATTTTCTCGCCACAACCGGCACTATCGCCCTCGCCGCGCAGCTCGGCGTTCCCCCCGGCCGGGCCGCTTCCGCCGCCTCGGATTTGATTCGGACTGAGAACGCGAAACCGGGCGCGCTCGACTGGCAGTTGACCCGGGTGCGGGTGGACGCCGGGGATTTCCGTTCGCCGTGGATCGAGGGTTACTGTTCGCGCCAGAGCGTGCTGGCCGGCGAGTCGCTGGACATTATGACTTCTGCGAGTCCGGCGCGGCAGTTCCGTCTGGAAATC
>JBBQIZ010000017.1:0-36482 GCA_038325425.1 Chthoniobacterales bacterium | reverse complement strand
CGGAAGCTGACGGAGATTCGCAAGGCGGGCAAAGCGGCGAAGTGGCTGCGCCCGGATGCGAAGTCGCAGGTCTCGGTCGAGTATGTCGATGGCCAGCCGACGCGGATCACGAACGTGGTCATTTCCACGCAACACGCGGCGGGCGCCGAGCACGCGGAGATCGAGAAGTTTTGCATCGAGAAGGTGATCAAGGCGGTGCTGCCAAAGGGCATGCTGACCAAGGACACGGAGTATCTTATTAACCCGACGGGCAATTTTGTGGTCGGTGGACCGCAGGGCGACACCGGGCTGACCGGGCGCAAGATCATCGTCGATACCTACGGCGGTATGGGTCGTCATGGCGGCGGCGCGTTCAGCGGAAAAGATCCGTCGAAGGTGGATCGCAGCGCGGCTTACATGGGCCGGTGGGTGGCGAAGAATATCGTGGCCGCCGGGCTCGCGGCGAAGGCGGAAGTGCAGTTCGCCTATGCGATCGGGCATCCGCAGCCGGTCAGCGTGCATGTCGATACCTTTGGCACGGGCACCGTTTCCGACGATGCGATCCTCGCCGCGGTCCTCAAGACGTTCAGCTTCAAGCCCGCCGACATCGTCGCGCAGCTAAATCTGCTCCGCCCGATCTACTCGAAGACGACGAACTACGGCCACTTCGGGAAGATCAACGACCCTGACCTCACTTGGGAAATCACGGACAAAGCTGCGGCGCTGAAGAAGGCGGTGAAGTAGCGCGCCCGCGCCATTGGCCGTGAAGCTCTTTTACTGCTCCAGCCGGTCCCACGAACCGTTGCTGGAGCGGTATTTCCTGCCCACGCTGCCGAAGTCATTCAAACCGCACGGTTTCTTTTGCCCGAGCGCAGGCAACGGCGACTTCGAGACGCCGGGCTATCTTGAGTGCCTGACGTTCAAGGTGCGGAAACTTCTGGAGGTGCTGGAGCAATGCCCGGGCGAGACCCTCGTCCTGAGCGACGTGGACATCGTCTTCTTCCGTGATCCCGTGCCCGCGCTCGAGAATCTGCTCCGCGGCAAGGTCGAGCTGCTTCTCCAGCGCGAGGGAGTGAAAATTCGTGACGTGAATCCCGGCTTCATGGCTTGTCGCGCGACGCCCGAGGTGCGTCGCTTTTACGAGCGCGTCCTGGAGCGGATGAAGGCGCGAGGTGACGGAAACGATCAGCACGCGACGAACGAACTGCTGCGCGCCGGGGAGGAAACGGTCGCGTGGGATTACCTGCCGCTCAGCTTTTATGCCCGCACGCACGGCTGGCCTCCGCCGCCGGAGGCCTTCCTATACCACGCAAATTATACGGCGGGCGCGGACGGGGTGCGGCAGAAGATGGAGCAGTTCGAAGAGATCCAGTGGGTCCGCGAGAACGGCCGAGCCGCCTGGTTGTGGTCCTGCGCGAAGCGGGCTCCGGGGAAGGTTTGGCGCATGGTGCGGATCGGCAAAAGCGTTTGACGAAAACCTTTTTGCGAATAGCATCCATGCACGCATCACGATTCGTTGATATGTTCGTAATCTAAAAACCCAACTCACTTATGCCGACCACTGAAACCACACTGACCACCACCGACTACAAAGTCGCCGACATCAACCTCGCCGACTGGGGCCGCAAGGAGATCGAGATTGCCGAGAAGGAAATGCCCGGCCTGATTTCCATTCGCGAAAAATACGCACCCGAGCAGCCGCTCGCCGGCGTGCGCATCACCGGTTCGCTGCACATGACCATCCAGACCGCGGTGCTCATCGAGACGCTGGTCGCCCTTGGGGCCGATGTCCGCTGGGCCTCGTGCAACATTTTCTCCACGCAGGATCACGCCGCTGCGGCCATCGCCGCGACGGGCGTGCCGGTCTTCGCCTGGAAGGGCGAGACGCTCGAGGAATATTGGGACTGCACCTGGAAGGCGATCGTGAACAACGAAGGCAAAGGCCCGCAGCTCGTCGTCGATGACGGCGGGGACGTGACGCTCTTCATCCACAAGGGCTACGAACTCGAAGAAGGCGACAAGTGGGTCGATAGCGAAAGCGGCTCGCACGAGGAGAAGGTCATCAAGGATCTGCTCAAGAAAGTGCATGCCGAGAATCCCTACATCTTCCATGAACTCGTGAAGGACTGGCGCGGCGTTTCCGAAGAAACCACGACCGGCGTGCATCGCCTCTACAAGCTTCAGGAACTCGGCAAGCTGCTCGTCCCGGCGTTCAACGTGAACGACTCGGTGACGAAGTCGAAGTTCGACAACCTCTACGGCTGCCGCCACTCGCTGGTCGATGGCCTGAACCGCGCGCTCGACGTCATGATCTCCGGCAAGGTCGCGGTGGTCATCGGCTACGGCGACGTCGGCAAAGGCTGCGCGCAATCCCTGCGTGGACAAGGCGCGCGGGTCATCGTCACCGAGATCGATCCGATCAACGCGCTGCAAGCCGCGATGGAAGGTTACGAAGTCACGACGATCGAAGACACCCTCGGCCGGGGCGATATCTACGTGACCACGACGGGCAACGTCGATGTCATCACCATCGAGCACATGACGAAGATGAAGGACCAGGCCGTGATCTGTAACATCGGCCACTTCGACAACGAGATTCAGGTCGATAAACTGGTGAACTATCCCGGCGTCAAGCGGACGAACATCAAGCCGCAGGTGGACAAGTACACCTTCGCGCCCGGGCAGGAAGTCTTCCTCCTCGCCGAGGGCCGCCTCGTCAACCTCGGCTGCGCCACCGGCCATCCGTCGTTCGTCATGTCGAACAGCTTCTCCAACCAGACGCTCGCCCAGCTCGATCTCTGGAAGAACAAGGACCTCTACAAGCCCGCGGTTTACGTCCTGCCGAAGAAGCTCGACGAAGAAGTCGCCCGCCTGCATCTCGAAAAGATCGGCGTGAAACTCACGACGCTGACCGCCAAGCAAGCCGAGTATCTCGACATCCCCGTCGAAGGCCCTTACAAGCCCGCGCACTACCGCTACTAAGCGGGTCCGGTTCACCTCTAAAACGAAAAGGCGCACGGGAAACCGTGCGCCTTTTTGGTGTTTCGACCGCCCGCCCTGCGCAGTGAGGGCGCGCGGTCGGTCGTCTGGAGTCGCTTATACCATCTCGCAAAGAACCTGACAGTGAGCACCGGGCCGCCGTCGTTTCCTCTGCGGCCCTTTGCGTGCTCCGCGCCTCTGCGGTAGAGGGTAGGCTGAGTTTGACCGCAGAGGCGCAAAGAACGCAGAGGGCCGCAGAGTGTCCGATTGATCCTGGGAGATGGTATTACTTCGTCAACTCGGCCAGCTTGGGCGTGATCGCATCCGCCCAGATCTGGTAGGCGGCCGGCGAGAGGTGCAGGAAGTCGGGCATGATCGCCGGGTCGAGCACGGTTTTGCCCTGCAGGAATTTGTCGCCGATGTCGAGGTAGTGGACGTTTTTGGCGTCGTCGAGTTTGGCGATGATGGCGTTGATTTGTTTGATCTTCTCGTTGGAGGCCCCGAGGGCGCCGGACGGACGGTCGCCGCGCGGGAAGACGGCGAGGAGGAGAATCTTGGTCTCGGGGAGTTTGGTGCGGATGGTTTGGACGATTTTAGTGACGCCTTTGGCGATCGCTTCGGCGCTGTCGAGGCTGGTGTTGTTCGTGCCGATCATGAGGACGACGGCCTTTGGTTTCACGCCTTCGAGTTCGCCGTTTTCGATGCGCCAGAGGACGTGCTGGGTGCGGTCGCCACCGATACCGAAGTTGGCGGGCTGATATTGGGCGAAGGCGCTGGCCCACACGTCTTTGCCGGCTCCGGCCCAGCCGGCGGTGATGCTGTCGCCGAGGAAGACGACCTGCGCTTTGCCTTCTTTGGCGATGGAGACGAAGCGGTCGTGCGCGGCGAGGAAGGCGGCACTTTCTTTGCCTGTCTTCGGGTCAAACTTGGGCGCGGCAACGTCCGGTTGCTGGACGGGCAGCGGGAAGGGCGTGGAGGGCGGGGTGGCGGGCGCGGCTTTCGCTGGGGGTGCTGCTGGAGCCGGGGCCGCGGGAGCCTGGGCGTGGAGGAGCGGGGCGGCGAGGACGGCGGTGAGGGTGAGGAGGGAGGTGAGGGGTCTCATGGGTGTGGTGGGTGAGGGGTGGGGGTTTGGACGCGGGGAAGCTGCGACAAAGGCGAGCACGGAGACAAGCGTCACTTGCGACCTCGGCCAAGTTTTCGCTTCCCTTGGGACGGGTTTCGGCTTGGATTCCGCACTCCGCCGCGCCCGCCTTACCGAACGATGTTCTCCTTCCTCCTGCCGAAAGCCGTCAAGCAAGGCCGCCAGTTTGTCCAGGACGCGCGGAAGATGATGGCCTACAAACGCGATCTCTGGACCCCGGCCGTGCAGACGGAGTTTGAGGGGGGGGTCGCCGCGCTGGAGCGGGCCAATGAGAGCCGCGACACGGGGCAGATCGAAACGGCGGCGAAGGCCCTCGATCAGCTTTGTCAGCGGCATTTGCCGAGAATCGCGGATGCGGGGTGGCGGGAAAATGTGGAGGTGTTTCTGGTGGCGATCGTGGTCGCACTGGCGGTGCGGACGTTCTTTTTGCAGCCGTTTACCATCCCGACCGGCTCGATGCAGCCGACGCTCAACGGCATCCTCGGTTTTCCCACGCAGGTCGATCCGCCGAATGCGCTCGTCCGGCTTTTCCATACGGCGGCCTTCGGACGGACGTGGGTGAACACGATCGCGCAGGACGATGAGACGATCGCGGAGATGGCGGAAGTTTCGCGCTATCTGTTTTTCAGCTACACGCAGGTGCGGACGGCGAAGGTGGTGGTCGATCCGGACGGCGCGCAGCGGGTGGTGGGCGAGGGGAATACCTATTTCATCCACGCGCCGATGCGGACGCTGGTCGATGGGTTCGGGCTGAGTTCGATGAAAACTTACCGGCGCGGGGAGCCGATCGCGCGCGGCTACGTGAATACGGGCGACCACGTTTTCGTGGACAAATTCAGCTATCACTTCCGCAAGCCGCAGCGCGGGGACGTCTTTGTTTTCAATACGCAGAGCATCGCGAAGATGGGTGATCCAGGGCCGCCGCCGAAGAAGCCGTCGCAGTTTTATATCAAGCGCCTGGGCGGTGCGCCGCTGGATGAGTTGCAGATCTCGCCGCCGGAGTTGCGGATCAATGGCCAGCGGGCGGCGGAGTCGGCGTTCGCGCGGGTGATGAGCGAGCAGGATGGGTATCGCGGATATTCCAATGCGGCGGAGCAGGTGTATCCGTCCGGGCAGATTTCCTACTCGGCGATGACGTATCTTCGGTCACCGGACGCGACATTTACGGTCCCGGAAAAACACTATTTTGCGCTCGGGGATAACAGCTTTCACAGCTCGGACAGCCGCGATTGGGGTCCCGTGCCGCAGGAGAATCTGATGGGGCGTGGCGTGCTGGTTTACTGGCCGTTCGGGGCGCACTGGGGGCTGATCCGTTAACGGCCGCGGCGCCGCTCGGGATTTTTGTAAGGCGCATGTAAAGAGGCATGACACGGTTCCTCTCCACTCTTAAAACCAAGGGCGTGACCCCCTGCCGCTTTTTTCATGGCCCGCCGCGCTAGCTCATCCGCCCATCCGGTCTGGATGCTCCTCATCGGGGGGCTCGTGCTGGCCGCCGTCGCGGGCGGTTATTTCCTCTTCGGCAAAGCGAGCGATCCGTATCGGACGCTCTCCCCGCTGCCGGTGGCGGACTATCTGCAGAACTCGAACAGTCTCCGCGGCAACGTTTACAAGATCGAGGGGACCGTGGCGCAGGCGTTGCAATGGTCGCCGACGGGCGGGCGGCTTTTTTCCATCGAAGTCGGCACCGAGGTGCTGCCAGTGCTGGTGCCGACGGATTTCAACAGCGTGAACATCGAGCGCGGGCAGCGCTTCAATTTCAAAATCGAGGTCGGTGACCGTGGCGTGTTGAAGGCTTTGGATGTAAAGAAGTCGTAATCCCTCCGCCCCATGAACTCGCTGACCCACGGCCCAAGCAAAACCTCCCACACCCAAGGCCGGCGCCAGCCCACCAACGTGCGGCGATCCGTTGGAAGTTGGATGTTGAGCCTCGGATGTTCGATATTCTCCAGCGGTTTCGCGACTGCGCAGGTTCCGGACTCTCCTTCTCCCGCACCGGCGACCACGACCAGCGCTCCGGCGCCCGCGAAATCCGGCGGCGGCCAAAAGGGCGGATTCCTCGGCAAGGACGTGCCCAGTTTTGATCCCGGCTCGGAAGTGCTGACGTGGGATGGCAAGAGCTGGAACATCAACAACAACCGCATCTTTCAGGCGCGCTTCGAGAAGTATCTGAACGCGCCCGAGGAAACGAACGCCGCCGACCGGCAATACCAGGCGATCATTGCGCAGATTCTCAACCTGCTCGCGCCCGGCAACGCCTCGACGCAGAACATCGACGCGGCGTTCCGCCTGCTTCCGCGCGGCTCGAGCTTCGATATCGATGCGCGGCTGTGCGATGCGCTGGCTGATGCGGTTTACAGTGCGTGGAAGGCGCAGCGCGCGCAGGACCGGTTGGTCGTGGCCAATGAATCGCTCGATAACGAACGGCGGCAGCAATATTGGAATGCGCGTCATGCCAGCGCCGGTGAAACGACCAAAGCGCCGCCGCCGAAGGCCGGCAAGAACGGCCAGGCGCCGCCGAGCCAGCAGAATTTTGAGGCGACGATGGTCCAGACGGACATCACCAAGCGGATCGCGGAAGTCGAGGCGCAGATCAAAACGAACCAGCTCAAGCGTGAACTCAGTTCCATCCAGGCGAAGGTCGAATTCCAGGCGCTCATCCTCCAGCTCTTCCTGCAGCGCCGCTTCCAGCACGTGCTCATGGCCACGCGCTTCTACCGTTCCGTCTTCACCGATGGCGACACCAAGCTGAACGTCGGGAAGGACGCCAAGGATCTTTTCGAGAAAAGCTCCGGCCTGCCGCCAACCGTCGGCACGCTGGACTCGATGGCGAACGAGGCCATCCGCGACGTGCGCGAGGGCGTGCAGGCTTACTACTATCTGCTCGAGAAGAACGAACTGGAGAGCGCCACGAAGCGCCTGGCCGAGGCGTTCACCGTGGGCGAATACGTGCCGGATATCCGGACGCTGCCGCGAGAGAAGAAGCGGCAGGCGCTGGAGTTTGCGCAGAAGACGAACCAGCTCATTTCAGCGATCGAGGTGAAAGACTACGGATTGGCCGAGCAGGTCGTGAACGATCTCGGCCGCATTGCCAAAGACTTTGACAACTCGAAGCCGATGGCCGCGATTGAGACTTCGAAAACCGTCGCGCAAATGCATCTCGCCAAGGCGCGCAACGCGGCGTTGAGCGGCGACAAAGCGACGCTCGAGGCCGAAATGACCGCCGCGACCGAACTCTGGCCGCGCAACCCCGCGCTCAAGGAAATCTCCGGTATGATTTTCTCGCAGGGCGACGTGCTGCAAAAGGCACTCCTCGATTTCGACCAGCTTCTCAGCCAGAAAAACCACCGGCAGATTTTCGACGACAAAGCCCGCTTCATTGCCGCGACCGCGCAATATCCCGAGCGGGCCACGCAGCTCAACGAGGTGCTCGATCAAATCCAGAAAATCGAGATCGCAATGATGCAGGCCAACGCCATGGCCCAGCAGAGCAATTACGCCGGGGCGTGGGAGAGCGTGGAAAAAATCGCCGCGCAATATCCCGACGACAACAAGCTCAGCCAGACCCGGGCCAATCTGACCACGCAGGCCGCCGAGTTTGTGCGCACTTTGCGCAGCGCCCAGGAGATGGAGAAGAAGGAGCAGGTCGGCTCCAGTCTCGCGTGGTATTTGAAGGCGAAAAAGCTCTACCCCGGCAGCGAATTTGCCGGTGAGGGCGTGGATCGGCTGGTCAAAAAGATCCTGCCGGAAAGTTAAGCCGGTCGCCCCGCGTGGTGGGACTCAGGACTACAAGGAAAGGTTTTATCTACCTACGTAAATTTCGGCGTCGGGGTTTTCCTCTTGTGAATTTTATCTCGGCCATTACTTCTACTGCGACAATGAACGTGCCCATCGAGGGACAGCCGCCGCTGCGGGGCGGTCCTACCGGCGGTTCCATCCGTCTGCCCAAGCAATTTTCCGATCTGCAGAAATCCATCACCATGGCGCAGATTGCCAAGTCTGCGGGCGTATCCCAAGGAGCGATCTCTTCGCTTCTGAACGACCGCGATTACGGCATCCGGGTCAGTGAAAAAACGCGTGATCGCGTCTTCAAGGTCTGCCGTGAGATGGGCTACATCCCGAACGACTTCCGGGCGGTCGTCCGGATGTATCCCGAGCTGGGGGATTTCTGTCTCCTCCTTTCGTCGGAGATCGAGGGCGGACTGCGTGATCCGTTCGTGCACCGGTTGGTCACCGCGGCCATGGGCGCCGTGCCCGATCCATCCCATCCGCTGAGCCTCGCCTTTTACGAAGAAGACCGGGAGTATGCGGCCAATCAGGATCTTCCGCATCCGGTCCGCGTCGGGACTTACTCAAAATTTCTTTTTCACGGACTGCCCAATGCTTCCTTGGTGGAATCCCTGACCCGGCGCGGCATCCCCGTCATCAGCCTCGGCCACGCTGCGCCGCTGCCGGGCGTGACCAGCTTCGTGCCCGAATACGCGCGGGCCTCGTTCCTTGCCATCGAGCATCTCGTGGAACTCGGGCATCGCAGCATCGGGATCATCTCCGGCCCCTTTGGGACGAGACATCCGAAGATCCTCGAACTGAATCGCGGGGTGAGCGAAGCGTGCGAGCAACACGGACTTCCCACCGAAGGGCTCAATATCGTCTATGGCGACCTTTCGGAAGGTTCGGGCCGGACCGCCTTCGACGAAATTCTCGCCCATCCCTCAAAGCCGACCGCGGTCTTTGCGATGAGCGACAGCGCCGCGCTCGGGGCGCTGACCCGAGCCCATTCCCGGGGGATCAAGGTTCCCGAGGAACTCAGCCTGGTGGGTTGTTCCGACGATCGCGGCGCGCTCGCCGTCCACCCTTCGCTGACGACCATTCATCTTCCGGCCGAGGAGATGGCGGAAGCCGGCGTGCAGGAGATCGATCGCCTGGTGCGCGAGGGTGCTCCCGACGCTCCGCAAAAGCGCATCCTGCCGGTCCGCCTCGTGGCCCGCGACTCCACGAAGGCGCACCGCGCTTAGGAAAAGTTTACCCGAGCCGATTTGTTCCCTTGACGTCTGTTGCGGCGATAGACGAGAAAAACGCCCCCTCACATGAAAATTAGTTTTTATATCTCCGTGGCCACCGCGGCTCTCAGCTTGGTTCTGGCCGTCATCGTTCTCGCCGTCGGCTTCGGCAATCAAGGTCTGCAGTCGGAAATCCAGGATCAGCAAAAGGAAATCCAGAAGCAGCAGGCCGACATCCAGAAGCAACAGGAACAGATCAACACCGGCAGCCAGATCCAGCAGAAGGTCGGCCCCGCGCTGATCCAGGATATGGCCCAGGTTTCGTTGAAGAACGAAAAGATGAAGGCCCTCCTCGCCAAGCACGGCTACACCATCCAGCAGCAGCCGCAGGCTACCCCGGCTCCCGGCGGCGCGGCCGCTCCAGCTCCGGCTCCTTCCGCGGCCCCCGCGCTTCCCACCGACACCATTCCCGCCCTTCGCTAATCTTCCCATGAGCTCCGAACCCGACTACAATTTCAACGAAACGACCGCCACCGTGTCCACTGGCCCGTCGCTTCATCTCCCCTTTGCCTTGCTGACCTCCGCGGTGGCCATCGTGCTCCTCGCGCAGACCATCGCCACCTTCCACACCCGCTCCAATCTCCGCGAAGGCAAGGAGCAGCTCATCCAGGGCAAGGCTCAGCTCGCCGAGGCGTATCGCACTCGCGAGCCCGTGGTGAAGCAGTCCGCCGATCTGCAGGCCAAGCTGCAGGAACTCGTGCTCGATCTGCTCCTCCTCGCCAAGACCGATGAAGAAGCCAGGGCGATCGTCACCAAATACAACATTCAGCAGCAGGCTCCCGCCGCTCCCGCCGAGGCTCCCGCTCCGGCTCCCGCTCCGTAATTCGCGGCCGCCCAAATCCTTCGCCCGCAAGGGCAGCCTAAAGCCCGGCCTCAACGCCGGGCTTTTCGTTGTTTACCGGCCCCGGGCTCGCTAGATTTCTCCCGTGCCGCTTTCCCTCGCTGATTCCGCCCGCTCGCTCGTCCAGCGTTTGCAGGATGCCGGGTTTACCGCGCTCTACGCCGGCGGTTGCGTGCGCGACCGGTTGATGGGCGTCGAGCCGCATGACTACGATATCGCCACCGACGCGCATCCCGACCGGGTGCGGAAAATCTTCCCGCGCACCGTCGCCGTCGGAGCACATTTCGGGGTCATTGTCGTCCTTGCCGACGGCTACGAATTCCAGGTCGCCACCTTCCGCAACGACGGCCAGTACGTCGATGGCCGCCATCCGGAGTCCGTCAGCTTCGCCACCCCCGAGGAGGACGCCCAGCGCCGCGACTTCACGATCAACGGCCTCTTCTACGACCCGATCGCCGACCGGCTCATCGACTACGTCGGCGGCCAGCGCGACCTCGCCGCGCGCCTGCTCCGGGCGATCGGCAACCCGTACGACCGCTTCCGCGAGGACCGCCTGCGCATGCTCCGCGCCGTCCGTTTCGCCACCACGCTGGGTTTCGATCTCGACGGACCGACGTGGCGCGCGGCCTGCGAAAATGCCCCGCACATTCACGAAGTCAGCGCCGAGCGCATCCGCGAGGAATTGGTGAAAATCTTCCTCTCCCCGCGGCGCGTGCGCGGCTTCGATCTGCTCGACGAGAGCGGCCTGCTCCGCGAAATCCTCCCCGAGGTCGAGCGCCTCAAAGGCTGCGAACAGCCGCCGCAGTTTCACCCCGAGGGCGACGTCTTCGTCCACACCCGGCTCATGCTGAAGCTGCTGCCCGCCGAGGTTTCCCTGCCGCTCGTCTTCGCCGTGCTCTTTCACGACATCGGCAAACCCGACACCTTCGCCGTCGATCCCGACGGGCGCATCCGGTTCAGCGGCCATGACAAACTCGGCGCGGAGATGACCGAGCGCCTCATGACCCGGCTGCGTTTCTCCCGCGCCGAAATCGACGCCACCGTCGAAGCCGTCGCCTGTCACATGGTCTTCAAGGACGTCCAGCAAATGCGCGTCGCCAAGCTCAAGCGCTTTCTCGCCCGCCCGCACATGGACGACGAACTCGAGCTCCACCGCGTCGATTGCACGAGCAGCCACGGCATGCTCGACAACTACGTCTTCCTCAAAGCCAAGCGCGCCGAGTTCGCCAGCGAACCCCTCATCCCCCCGCCGCTCATCACCGGGCGCGACCTCATCGCCCTCGGTCTGCCGCCCAGCCCGCGCTTCACCGAGATCCTCGAAGCCGTGCAATCCCGCCAGCTCGAAGGCCTCCTCACTACCCACGAAGCCGCGCTCGACTGGGTGCGGGGCGAGTGGCTCCCGCTCGCCTGAGCAGGAAAGGGTCAGCACCCGCCAATTCCTAAGTAGCGCCGCGTTCCGAGGTGGTTTAGAAACACGCCCGTCATGTCCATCGAACACTCCGACCCCCTCAACGCGCAGATCCTCGCCGTCAGCGAAGACCAGATCAAAGGCTTCGTGCGCGAACCTTTCCTCGACATCGCGCAAAAGTCCGGCGTGCCGATCGACACCGTCCTCGGCCGCATCCGCACCATGCTCGAAGCCGGCACCATCCGTCGCGTCCGGCAGACCCTCATGTCCACCCAGCTCGCCGACGGCGCGCTCGTCGCCTGGGTCGTGCCGGAGGAAAAGCTGAACGACGCCTTCGACTTCATGTTCAAGGAAGATCCCTTCAGCGGCCACGTCGTCGTGCGCTCCACCGACCAGCAGACCGCCGGCTCGCAGTATCGACTCTGGACCACGCTCAAAGTGCCGGTCGGCTCCTCGATGGATGACCATTGCGAAGTGCTCATGCACCACACCGGCTGCACGCGCTACAAGCTCATGCCGGCCAAAGGCATCTTCGCCCTCGGCGTCGGCCACGTCCGCCGCAAAACCATCGAACCCGGCGACAAAGGCGACGTCCCCGCGAAGATGCAGCGGGTCGAAAACGTCGCCCTCACCGAGCGCGAGTGGGACATCCTCCTCACCCTGAAGCGCGAGCTCGCCCCCGACGAAGTGCGCGTCGGCCTCTGGGAAGCGCGCGCCGCCGAAGCCGGCGTCGATCTCGAAACCTTCTGCCGCACCGCCGAAGACCTCAACACCCGCGGCGTCATCGGCCGCTTCTCCACCTTCCTCGAACACGTCAAACCGAGCGCCGGCGGCGAACGCGTGACCCGCTTCAACGCCCTCTTCCACTGGGCCGTCCCGCCGGGCCGCGAGCTCGAAGCCGGCGGCGAAGTGGGCCGGCACCACATCATGACCCACGCCTACTGGCGCGAAGGCGGCGCGGAGTTCAAAAACGTGAACATCATGGGCGTCGCCCACGGCACGGAAAAACCGCGCGTGCTCGAGCACAAAGCGGCGATCGACGCGCACCTCGAAAAGTGTGGCATCCCGGTCAGCTACACCAACGTCTTCTGGGGCGGCCGCAGCGAGATCAAGCCGAGCGAAATCTCGCCCAAGGTGCACCGCGAGTGGCTGGCGAAGATGCGGGCGCCGGAAGCGGCGGCGGTCTAGCGGGCGAACCCCGGGGGGATCCTGGAAGCGGCGGTGGTCTGGCTGGCGAACGGAGAGGATGCCGGGAGGGCGGCGGTCTGGCGGGCGAAGATCCTGGTGCTGGGACCGGCGGCGGTCTGGGGTTGTGGGAGAGGCTCGGCTTTAAAAGCGCGTGTCATTCTTCGACTCCGTTCCGTCCCGCCTGCGCCCGCACGGAACTCCGCTCAGAATGATACCATCTCTCGCAAAGAACAGTGAGCACCGGGCCGCCGTCATTTCCTCTGCGGCCCTTTGCGTGCTCCGCGCCTCTGCGTTAGAGGGTAGGCTGAGTATTACCGCAGAGGCGCAAAGAACGCAGAGGGCCGCAGAGTGTCCGATTGATTCTGGGAGATGGGATGACTCGTTTTTTAAACCGGGGGTCGATTCCTTTGTTGGGGATTAGCAAAGGTCTTGAGCATCCTGCAGGAATCAAATCCGCGATCGCCGGATGGGGATCCGCTGAAGCGGGGCGGGAAATGCCGCGGGCGGCTGGAGCAGTCGGAGTTCAGCTCCCCGGTTTGTCGATATCCAGATACGTCGGGGTGCGGTCGGCGGAACGGCCGCCGAAGGATTCGATGCGCATCTGCTTCAGGATCCACAGTCCGTCGCCGATCGGCTGGCCGCTGATGACTTTGAATTTGCGGGCCAGCTTGCCGTTGCCATCGAAGGCCTCGGCCTGCATCAGTGCGCCGTTTTTCTGGCTGATCCAGAGATCGACTTTGCTGTATTGCGAGATGCCCTTGGCGCTGGGTTCGACGCGGATGATCCAGCACTTTTGCAGGAGCATGGTCTGCTCGCCCTGCACTTTCGCATTCTGCCAGTAGAGAAAGCCGAGCGAGAGGTCTTCGTAGCTGATGTCGGTGTCGCGCACCCGGTCGGTGAAGCGCCGGGGGGCGACGCGCTGCGTCTTGCCGTCGGTGATTTCCTCCAGCCGGGCTTCGCTTTCGCCGAGGCGGAGCTGGATGGCCTGCGCGGGGTCGGTGAATTCGTAGCGGATGGTCCCTTTGCTGGAGATGAGCCGGAAGGGGAGGTTTTTGCCGCCGGTGCGAATGGCGCCGTTGAGCTGGCTGTTCTGGGCGGATTGGGCGAGGCGGACGGTCTTCAAGATGGCGCGCGGGTCGGGCTCGTCGTCCGCACGGGCAGGGAGGGCCGTCGAGAGAAGGCCGAGGAGGCAGCCGAGCAGAAGCGCGGGCCACGCGCTCTGGCGGCGCGGGGTGCCGCGGTTTTCCGGGGCGGGAGCCTGGGCCAAATGATTTGCGGTGCGCGAGTGCATCCCCCTACCTTCGCGGGCCCCACGAATTGTGCATGGACCAAAAGTACCTTTTTCTCATCAACCGCGAGTGGACGGGCCCGGCGCTCGACTACCTGATGGCGCTGATGTCGAGCTTCGACGCCTGGACGCCGCCGCTCGTCGTGCTGATCCTCGTGGTCCTGTGGCGGGGCGGCTTTCGCGCCCGGACGTTCGTCCTGACCGCGGCGCTGATTGTCGGCTTCAATGACGGGGTGCTGGCCCGCACGCTCAAGCGCCTGGCCGATCGCCCGCGTCCGCACCAGGCGGTGAGCGAAGTGCGGATCGTCGAGCTGGCCAAGGCCAAGCCGCGCCTGCTCGCGCTCGGCCAGCCGCTGAAGATCAAGTATTCGCGGCCAACGGCCGGGGATGTCGAAGGGCGCTCGTTCCCGTCGTCGCACACCATGAATACGCTCACCGTGGCGCTGGTCTGCGCGTGTTTTTACCGGCGCTGGGGCGGGCTGGCGTTTATTCCGGCGCTGCTCGTCGGCTACTCGCGCATTTACACCGGCTCGCATTACCCGAGCGATGTCGTCGTCTCGATCTTCCTCGGCGCGGGCACGACCTTCCTGCTGCTCTGCGCCTTCCAGTGGGGGTGGCCGAAAGTGGGCGCGCGTTTTCTCCCCGCAGTGCTGGCCCGTCATCCCCGTCTTTTCTCCGCATGAATCCCCGCCACCTGCTTTTCCTTTTCCTCGGCGCGCTGACCGTCTTCCGGCTGATCTACTGCACGCAGCTCGAGCTTTCGCCGGACGAGACGTACTATTTCCAGTGGTCGCAGCATCTCGACATCAGCTACTACAGCAAAGGCCCGGGCATCGCGCTGGCCATGTGGTTCGGCACGCTGGTCGGCGGGGATAACGTCTTCGGGATTCGCTTCCTCAGCCCGCTGCTTTCGCTCGGCACGAGTCTGCTGATGTTCGGCTTTGCCCGCCGGCTCTATGGCGAAGCGGCGGCGATCTGGACGGTCTTCGCGATCCAGTTCGTCCCGATCTTCCAGGTCGGCGGACTCGTCCTGACGATCGACCCGATCTCGATCTTTTTCTGGACGGCCGCGCTTTACACCTTCTGGCTCGCGCTGGAGAAAAGCCCGGGCTTCAACCTCTGGTGGCCGGCGACCGGCGCGCTCATCGGCTGCGGTTTCCTCGCGAAATACACCAACGCGATGCAACTCCTCTCGATCCTGCTCGTCCTCCTGCTGACGCCGCGGTATCGCCGCGAACTCTGGCACGCCAGCTTCCTTTCCCTGCTCGGGGTCTTTGCGCTTTTCACCATCCCGGTGCTCGTCTGGAACTCCCAGCACGCATGGATCACCTTCATCCATCTGCGCGACCGCGGCGGGCTGAATAGCGGCCCGCAGTTCAATCCCGGCGAATTCTTCACCTATCTCGGCCTGCATCTCGGCGTCTACTCGCCGCTCATCTTCCTCGGGCTCTTCGCCTGCCTCGGCTGGGCGTGGAAAAAGGCGGGCGCGCATTTCAAGCCGCGCTTCCTGCTCATCTTCACGCTGCCGCTCTTCGTCCTGTATTTCGCCCTGGCGCTGAAGCAGACCGGCGAGCCGAACTGGACCGCGCCCGCAGCAATCAGCCTCGTCGTCCTCGCCGTGCCGTTCTGGATGGAACTGGCGCGGGAGAAGCAATGGGCGCGCGGGTATGTCGCCGCGGCGCTCGCGCTGGGCGGACTGATGAGCGTGGTCACGATCGACATGGATGTGGTCCGCCGCCTCGGCTTTCCGCTCTCCTACGAGGCCGATCCGAGCGCGCGCCTGCGCGGTTGGAAGACGACCGCCGAGCAGGTGCAGAAGGTCCGCGAACAATACGAGGCCAAGCACGGGCAGCCGGTCTTCCTCATCGCCGACAAATACGCGACCGCGGCCAGCATCGGCTATTATCTGCCCGATCCGCGCCGCGAAGGGCCGGGGCATCCGCCGGTTTACGTCCCCGAGTCCGCCTGGCCCGGCAACCAGTTCTATTTCTGGCCGCGCTACGACGGCATGGTCGATTTCGCCGACGTGGCGCGGGAAAAACTCCGCCCGGGCAGTAATCTGAGCCCCGAATTGCGCACCGAACTGGCCGCCTCCCTCCAAGCTTTGCCGACGGAAGCGTCTCTCGAGAAAATGCGCCATGCCGATGACTTCCAGAACACCCAGGAATACGAGGTGTATCTGCGCCAGGAAGCGGAGGCCGAAGCGGCCAAAGTCGCGGCCAAGCAGCGGTTCCTGAACGCATTGAAGGCCGCCGCCCCGGAACTCGGGATCGACGACTACTACACCGAAACGATGGGCTACAATCCGTTCCTCGGCCGCACCGCGCTCTACATCACCGACCGCGAGGAATCCAAGCCGGCGTCCGTGATCAACCGCACCTTTGCCAAGCGGGAACTCATCGCCTGCTTCGATGTCGTGCGCCGCGGCCAGCGCCTCCGCCAGATCCGCGTCTTCGCCTGCTCCGACTACAAAATGCAGGAACTCTAGCGTTCCGCCGCAGCGCCGCCTTTCGACTTTCGTCGTCCGCGATTCGCCTCCATTCTCCCGCCCCCATGCCCGCCGTCTCCGTCGTCATCCCACTCTACAACGAGGAAGGTAACATCGCGGAATTGCAGCAGGAACTGGCCGTCGCGCTGGCCGGGATCGACCACGAAATCATTCTCGTGGACGACTGTTCGAGCGACGCCACGCTCGCGAAAATCGAGCGCCGACCGGAGGTGCGCGTCATCGAGTTTGCCAAAAATACCGGCCAGAGCGCCGCGATGTATGCCGGCATCCACGCCGCGCGCGGCGACGTCATCGTGCTCCTCGACGGCGACCGGCAGAACGATCCCGCCGACATTCCCAAGCTGCTCGCTGGGATCGAGCGCGGCGCCGATCTCGTCTGCGGTTATCGCGCGAATCGCAAGGACACGACCTTCAAGCGCCTGCAAAGCCGCATCGCCAATGCCGTGCGCAGTCGCTTCACCGGCGACGGCGTGCGCGACACCGGCTGCACCTTGAAAGCGATGCGCCGCGAATGCCGGGAGGCGCTCGTGCCGTTCTACGGCATGCACCGCTTTCTGCCGGCGCTGATCAAAGGCATGGGCTACCAGCTCGCCGAAGTGCCGACGCAGCATCGCCCGCGCGTCTCCGGCGTGAGCAAATACGGCTTCGGCAATCGCGCGTGGAAAGCGACCTGCGACATGTTCGCCGTGAAGTGGCTGCTGTCGCGCCAGCTCCAAATCCGCATCCGCCGCGAGTCGTAGCCCGGCGGCGTCTCCCGC
Source organism: Chthoniobacterales bacterium (assembly GCA_038325425.1). Classification (GTDB taxonomy): domain Bacteria; phylum Verrucomicrobiota; class Verrucomicrobiia; order Chthoniobacterales; family Chthoniobacteraceae; genus Chthoniobacter. The sequence goes on along the minus strand of JBBQIZ010000017.1, from coordinate 19,334 downwards.
CGCCCGGCACGCTTTGCCATCTGGCGCAGGTGAAGTAGTTCGGGAGCCCGCGTGCGCGACCGGTCATCGGCAGATCCCTCAGGGAGACCTTGCCATGACGCAACCAGCCGGCACGGGCGGCAACCCACATGGAAGTTGGCCCGGCTAGTTCCGGCGGCGGAAACGCTGGAGGCCGAGGAGCATGCCCAGGCCGCCGAGCAGCGAGGTGATCGCGCCGGGTTCCGGCACCGCGAGGAGCGCGACACTGTTCCCTCCGAAGTTGTAATCGAGGACGTATTCGTTGCCGCTGACAAACAGCGTGCCGTCATCGGAGATCGGACTGCCCAGGTAGGTGAACTGGCCGTTGTTCCATGTGCCGGTGTAGGTCACGAAGACGAACGTGCCGGTGCTAATCATGGTCGGCGCCAAGTCCGTGATCGTCAGCACCGTATCGTTCGTCCCCGCGAGGCTGAAGTTGCCGGTGACGGCGGCCAAATCGGTCAGGGTGCTCGTCGTGTCGATCTCCAGTTTGAAGGTCGAGGTGGCGGCCATGGTCACCGCACCGGTGCTCAGGGTGCCGATACTGCCAGCAATGTCATCCGATCCAGGGCTCAGGATGCCCAAGGCGTTGACGGCCACGCTCTCAGTGATCGTGCCAATGCCGGCGAGAGTCGCCGCACCGACGGTCACCGCGGAACCGGTGATCGAGCCGGCGACGTAGAGGGTTCCCGCGTTGACGGCGGTGGCTCCCGTGTAGGTGCTGGCCCCGGTCAGTTCCCATTCGTTCACCCCGGCTTTCGTCAGCGAGAGGGCAGCGCCGACTTCCTTGATGGGGCCGACCGTGTTCTTCAGGCCGGCCACCGAAGTGCCGCTCAAGGTCAGGGTTTTGTTGCCGTTGGTGGCGGTCTGGATGGCCCCGAGACCGAGGGCGCCGGTGCCGTTGCCGTTGATGGTCGGGTTTCCACCTGCCGTCCCTTGGATTTCGACGATGCGGTCTGAGTTGTGCCCGCTGCCCGTGTAGGTCAGCACCGGATCGTTGCCGCCCAAGCCGACGCGGATGATGCCGTCTTCCACGGTCGCCGGTGCGCCCAGGGCGCTCGCTCCGCCGCCGACGTTGGCAATGCTGTCGAAAATGAGCGTGCCGTTCTGAATTTCCGTGGTGCCAGTGTAGGTATTCGCTCCGGTCAGGGTGACGGCGTTGGACTGGGTCTTGAACAGGCCGCCGCTGCCCGCGAGCAACGCGTCAATCGTCGTATTTCCGGTGTGGTTGAGGAAGAAGCCAGCGGAGGCGTTGATCGTCCCCGTGCCCGTGATGAGCGGGCTGGCGCCGCTGGTCGCAACGAGACCCGCAGTGATGTTGGCCCCCAGCGCGAGGGTCGCACCGGCGGTGATGTTGAGATCGCCGCCGAGGCCAGTGGCGTTGTTCGCGCCGATGGCCAGGGTGCCATCGATCACCGTCGTGGTCCCGGTGTAAGTCGCGCCGCTGTTCAGGGTCAGGATGCCGGTGCCTGCCTTGCTCAAGCCGCCGAGGCCGAAGCCGACGCTGTTCGCCAGCGCGAGGTCCACGCCGTTGGTGTCGATGGTCCCACCCGCATTTAGGAGGAAAATGGTGCGCGTGGAGATGTCGTCGGACAGGCCGGCGCCGAGCCGCAGGGTGCCGCCGGCGAAGACGAGTTCACCGGTGCCGCCGCCGATGTTGTCGAGGTCGGCGATTTGGAGGACGCCTTCGTTGAGCGTGGTCTTGTTTGCTCCACCGCCCGCGGTATTGATGCCGCTGAGGATCAGGGTGCCACGGCCGGACTTGGTGATGTCCGCCGCCGAAATGAGCGGCGAGGCGACGGTAGCGGTGAGCGTCGAGGTCGTATCTGCCGACGACGGATTTACCACGCTGATCACATATTCATTCGGGCCGCCCACGGCGATGCCGTTGTCAAAGCCTCCGAGAACCGTGCTGTAAGCGGTGCTCGCCGCGCCACCGGTGACGGTGAAGAGGAAGGAGCCGCTGGTATTGGTCAGCGTCTGGGCAGCGCCGTTTCCGGTCACGTTGAGGATCCCGATGGCTTCGCTATTGATGACCAGCGCGTTGATCGTCTTGCTGGCCAGTCCGAGGAGATCCGCCGCGAGCGACTCACGGGCATTGTCCGTGGCGGCAGCGGCGGCGAACGTGCTGTATTCGGTCGTCAAGTCGAGCGCGCGGAAACCCGTTCCAGCGACGTAAGTGACGAGGGAGTTGCCCATGTTGGCATCGGTCAACGCCGCGCTGCCCAGATCCTCACCGATGGCCCACGGCACGATGCTGATATTCTGGGTGCCGGCCGCGCCTCCGCCGCCGGCGAGGGTGCCGATAAAGGTCGTCTGGTTGGTCGCATCGCCAATCCGGAACAGGTTGTTCCGGGCGTTGGCAATGCCCAGATTGGTGCCGCGGACATTGATCGTCGCGTTGTTGAGTCGCACCAGATCGTTCACGATCAGGTCGGAGTCATCGTTCGTCGTGGTCGCTTCCAACGATACGTAGCTGGCGCCAGATCTCGCCGTCACCACGCCCACCGTTTCATCGAGCGTCGTATCTTGGTCGGTCCGGACCCAAAGCCCGCGGACGGTGGTGATCGTCCCGAAGGCCGTGTTCCGGCTGATCCCGTCGGCGGAGTTCAGGGTGATCGGCGTGGTGTCGAGAATGCGGGTGCCGGAACGCGTGGTGCCGGTTTGATCGATCATCAGCGTGCCGCCCGAGTTCAGCGTGATGCCCGTGGCGTTGGTGCTGGCGATGTTGTTCATCCGGTAGGCGGCGTTGCTAATGATCAACTCGCCGTTGAAGCCGGTGGAGGCATTCTGCGTGGTGAGGTCAAATCCGCCCTGGAGCACGATATTGCCGGTGCCGGTGAAAAGGCCGCCGTAAGTCGTGTTGCCCGTTTGATTGATCGTCAACGTATTGACCCCGAGGGCCACGGTGCCGTATTCCGAATCGGTCGCGCGCCGGCCGCCGTTGAGACGTCCGATCGTTTCATTGCTCAGGAGTTCCAGGGTGGTGAACCGGTTGACCGCGAGGGTCACCAGCGAATTGTCGCCGATGGCGTTGCCCCCACTGATCTGCAGGGTGCCCTGTTGGATTTCCACGTAGCCGGTATTCACATTGTTCCCGGTGAGGAGCAGGGTCCCAGCGCCGGATTTGGTGAGGGCGTGGTTGATCCGCAGATCAGCCCCGATTTCGAACGTCGCCGCGCTACTCTGCCGGACGATGATTTCCGTCGCTCCGGAGGCCAGCGTGCCGCCGAGAATTGCGGGCGAGCCAGTCGCGTTGTCGGTGATCAGAATGCCGCCGCTGCCAATCAACAAGACGCTTCCCTCAGCCAGGTTCACATCCGATCCGCCCGCGTCATCGAAACGCAGGCTGTCGATGTTGCTTCCCTGGACGATGCCGGTGAAACCAGCGGCGCTGTTGGTAACGTGGTCGCCGGACGCCCACGTGGTGACGTCATCCTTCACCGTGGAAACCAGAGCCACAATGTTGCCGCCGGCGTTGGTGGCGAACCAGGTGCCGGTGCCGTCATCCACCGTGGCATAGGCGGAGTCGGAGGTGACCGTCGTGCCCGTGCCCAGCAAGCCGAAGGTGCTGTTCGGGCTGGTCGTGGTGATGCCGTTCGTCGCGGTCGGTGCGCCGGAAGGCAGAATGAAGCGGACGGTGCCGTCCTGGGCGAGATTGGCGCGGGTGATGTTCCCAAGGATCAAGACCGCATCCTGGCCGCCGGAGCCGGTGACCGTAATGTAGTTGGAGCCGCCGCTGCCTTGGGTGAAACTCGCGACCTGCTGGGAGGTAGCTGCGGAGGCGTTGCCGATGATTTCGAGATCGCCACCGATCATGTTCAACTGCGAGGCCGCCCGGACCTTGGTGGCGTTGTTGACCGTGTAATCCAGCACCAGCGTGCCGTCATTGACGATCGTGGCGCCGGTCGAGGCGAGGCCGCTGTTGTCGCCGCGGAAAATCACGGTGCCCGGACCAAATTTGTCCAATGTCGTGCTGCCCGTGCTGGCCAGATTGGCGTTGATCTCGCCATCGTAGAGATCCAGGTCTCCTCCGACGACCGTCAAGGTTCCCGTGCCGTTAATGATGCCGCTGCGGTCGGCGGCGCGCTCGCCAAGGATCAGGCGGTTGGTGGACAGGGCGAAGGTGTTCATGTTGAGCACCGCCGGCGCGCCGCCGATGTCCTGACCGAGGAAGAGCCGATCGAAGTCCGCGAGGGTCACCGCGGCGTTGGCACCGAGGTTCACGGTTGCTCCGTTCCCGATGGCCAGGGTGGCGTCCGCACTGGCCGCCGGGTTGAACGCCAGGGCGTCGGCGCTGTTCAGGTTCAGCACTGTATCCGTGCCCCGGACAAAGAGGTCATCGCCGACCGTGGTGGTGCCGGTCAGCGACCACGTGCCGCCGGAGACGTTGGCATCGGTCGTGCCCGTCGTGGTGATCCCGCTGGTGATGAACCCTTCGCTGCCGGGTGAGCCCGTGAGGGTGAAGGAGTTCGCCCCGCTATTGATCGCGCCGGCGTAGGTGATGCCCGCGCCATTGGTTCCGTTGGCGCTGTAGGTGACCGTACCGCCGATGTGGGTGATCGGACGATTGGTGGTCTGATCGAGGGTGTCGCCGATGAAACGCAGCGTCGCCCCACCGATCGAGATCGCGCCGCCGCGCCCGAGGTTGCTGGCCGCACCGCCGATATTGGTCACGGTGCTAAATTCGAGAACGCCGGAAGCGTGGAACAGGTCGCCAGTGAAGGTATTCGCGCCGCTCAGTCGCACCGTCTGGTTCGTCTGGTTCCAGCCACCGAGGTCATCGTTGATGGAGAGAGTGCGGGAACCGCCCGTTTCCGAGATCACCGCGGAGATTTCCTGCGGACGGATCGTCGAGCCAATGTAGCTGATGCTCGCGTCGTTCCCGAGGACGATCGAGTTGGTGATGTTGAGGACGCTGAAGTTATCCGTGGACTGGACAAGACGCAGGGCGTTGCTCGCGTTCGTGGTGCTGCCGAGGGTGATGACGCCATTGAGGTTGATCACCAGATCGCCCGAAAGCGTCCCTTGCGCGTCCACGCTCAATTCGAGAATCCCGCCCGCCGCATCCAGGGTGAAATCTTGCGCGAGGTTCACGGTATTGTTGGCCGGCATGTTGAACTGAATCCGACCGGCGCTGGCTGTGACATCGCCTGTTCCAAAGCCATTCAAGTTCTGAACCTGGATGGTGCCCCGCTGCAGATCGAATCCGCCGGACCAGCCGCTATTATCCGCCTGGAGAAAAAGTACGCCGTTGAATTGGTTGCCTCCAGTGAGCCCGGTATTGCTGTCCAGACTGATTTTGCCAGTACCGGTCAAAGCGCCATTCAGGATGATATTCGTCGAAGCGGTGCTCAACGTGGCCGAGTTGGAATCGCGCAGGTTAATGAAGGAGTCCGCGGCCACGCTGACGGCGCCGGTGTAATAATGGTTCGAGGTGCTGCCGCCGGCGGAGAGCGTGCCGCCCGCGAGAATCAGGGCGTTGTTCACGGCGGTTGTCACGGTATTGGTCGGCCCGTTGTGGTAAAAAGCAGCGCCAGGATTGATGGTGATCACCGCCGCGTTGCCAGCGATGGTCGTGCCGAGGGCACCGACATTCTCGATTCGGAGCGTGCCGCCATTCACCGCCACCGTGGGAACGGCGAAGGTGCCGCCCGCCGCCGAGGAGACGATCACCGTGCCGGGGCCGTCCGTGATCAGGGCACCCGTGCCGCTCAAGGCGCCGGAAACGGTGAGCACCGAAGCCGCGTCAGCCACGGTCCACGTTTGGTCCGTATCGATCCGGAGGGGCGCGGCGATGCTCACCGTCGCAGGACCGCCTGCTTTCAGATTGATGCCATCCGCCGCACTGGCCGGTGCGATGGTCAGCCGGTTGGTCGGATCCGCGCCCGGATTGATGGCCACTGAAGTCGCGGTGTTCGTGCTCGATTCAAACTCGAGATTGTTGATCCGGAAGCCCTGGTTCAAAGTCGTGACGACCGCACCGCCAGCAGCGTTGTTCGCCTGGAAGACGACGGTCGTGCCCGAACCGGGGATGAAGCTGGACACCGTCGCGCCCGACTTGTCCGGCGACCAGTTCAGGCCGTCGAAGGCGCCATTGACAGTATTCCAGACGGAATCGGTGGCACCGGTCCAGTAGCGGATGTCGGAGACCAGCGTGCCGGTGGTGAGGGAGACCACGGTGTCCGTCTGGTTCAAAGTCAGTGATGTGAAGCCGCCCGGAATGCCGGTGAGCTGGTAGCTGCCTCCAGTGGTCAAGCCGCCACTGGCCGCCAAAAGAAGGTCGTAAGTGGTGCCGCCCAGCATGCTGCCGGTGTCACGGACGTTCAGCGAAACCAAGCCGCCGACGGAAGCCACATTGGGAGCGACGAGCGTCAGGGTGTCCGAGGTCGCGCCGGCGTCCAAACCGAGGATACTCCCCGCTCCGAGCGTCAGGGTGGTCAGGTTGCTCACCGGCTGGCCGAGGGTATTGGTGAGTCGGAGTTCGCCTCCCGCACCGACCACGATGCCGGTGACTCCCGGGGAGGCGCTCAGTCCTCCGGTGAAGGCGAGAAGAGCGTTTGCTCCCACGGTGATTCCCGTCGTGCCACTCGCATCATCCGAGATGGTCAGGCTGCCGCCGTTGACGGTGGTGGTGCCGGTGTAGCTGAACGGACCCTGGTTCATCGTCGCCGCCTCGGTGCCGGTCTTGACGATCGAAAGCGCACCGCCGCCTGAGTTGGTCACGCCGCCGACGAGATTGGCGACCTGGTCGTTCGCCCCGAAGGTAAAGGTCGCCGCGGTGGCGGAGGAGTTGTCGATATTGGCCGTGCCCGCCGAGTTCGCGACCAAGCCGTTGACCGTCTGGTCAAAGCCGTTGAGGTCCAGCGTCGCGCTCAGGCCGGCGCCGGGGTTCATCGTCACATTGGCAGCGCCGACGCCATTCGGGATGGCGTTGGCGACGCCGAGCTTCAACGTCCCGCTGGTGATCGTGGTGGTGCCGGTGTAGGTGCTCGCGCCATTGCTGCCGCCGAGAGTCAGGCTGCCGTAGCCATTATAGAGAAGGTTGATCGTGGCGCCGCCGGTGGTGTTCGTGACAGACGCATTCAGGATCGTATCGCCGCTGCCGTTGAAGACGAACGTCCGCGCCGTCGCTGCTTCCATACCCGTAAAAGTCGGTGAATTGAGGGTCAGGAATTCGCCGATCGCCAGTGAATTAGTGACCGTGGTGTTACCCCCGGTCGTTGTCTCGATGTTGTTGAAGGTGATGCTGTTGCTGCCGATGAAGTTCGAGGAGGCGTTGCCGTTCAACCGGACGAGCGTGTTCAGCGTGCGATCGCCGTTGAAGGCGAAGACCGAACCGTTGCTGATCGTCAACCGCGTGACGCCCACCGGGCTGGAGGTCACTGCGCCCACGGGGCCCACCGAATCGGCCCCGAGACCAAACGCGCCTGCGCTGACCGTCATGGTGCCGGTGAAGGTGCTCTGTCCCGACAGAATCCAGGTGCCGTTGTCGTCCTTCGTTACGGAAAGCACCCCTCCCGCGCCGTTGTTCGTCAGCGCGCTGGTGAGTTCGTTGGCGGCATTCAGGTCACCCCGCAGGAACAGCGTCTTCCCTCCGGTGCCGGTCGCCGTATTGACCACGTTGGTCAGGATGAGCGGGCCGGTGCCGCTGGACTCGATGATCACGCTCGCCGTGGTTCCCGCCAGTTCGATCAACCGATCCGTGGTCTCACCATCACCCACGTAGGCCAGCGTGCTAGTCGTGCCACCGGTGCCGATCGTGACCTTTCCCGCGCCGGTGCCGAAGTTACTCGCCGTGCTGGTCGAATTGCCGATCGTCACCGCCCGCACGGTCCCGCCGTTGATTGCGGTGTCGCCGTTGAAGGTATTTTCCGCCAGCAGACGCAGGATGCCGCCGCCGGTCTTGATGAGCCCTGCGGTGCCGGTGCTGTTGCTGATCACGCCGGAAAGCGTCGCCAGATCACTGTTGGTCGTGGCGTTGGTGTCCACTTGGATGGTACGATTGGCCCCGTTGAGATCAAGGCCATTGACGATCTCCACTTCCGCGGAGGCGGTGGTGGAGCTGAGGATCAAAGTCCCGGAAACAAATCCCCCGGTTCCCCACTGCAAGGTGTCGGGCGTCAGATTGCCGCCGATATTGACCGTCAGCTTATCGGTGGCCGCAGCGAAACCGCCATTGCCCGACCAATGCACCCCGCCCGCACCCGCCGTGGGGGTCGCGGTGAGGGAGCGGGTGAAGGAACCGTTGCTCTGGAGCACGCCACCATTGAAGACCAGCGGACTCCCGGACGGCAGCGTCGTGCCCGCGGCCCGGAGCGCCCCCGCATTGATCTGGGTGACGCCGGTATAGCTGTTCGCGGTATTGCCCAGAATCCAGAGGCCCGCGTCGGATTTGTAGAGACTGACCACGCCGGTACCGTTGTCGGTGATCAGCGGATTGAACTGGTTGCTCCCGATCGAGGCCCCGCCGAGCACGAGGCCCTGGGCGACATTCGCCGTGCCGAAGGCGAGCGCTCCGGAGTTGCTCCAGATGAGCGTGGCATCGTTGACGCCGTTGGCCTGGATGCGCGCGCCGCTGTCGGCATCCGTGCCGCCAAAGGTGAACAGGCGGTCGATGCTGATCGAGTCGCGGCCAGTGTAGTTGATACCACCGAAAACCTGGGTGGCGCTGGCGCCATCAAAGACAAGGCTGGCCGCGTTGGTCGCGTTGCTCGTGGCGTTACCGGCCCCGAGGCTGCTCGCGGAGCCGATGTTGGCCAGATTCGGGGTGATGACGATGCCGGTGGAGCCGATCGTGGTCACCCCGGTGTAGGTGCTGAGCATGTTCCAGGTCTGCCCGCCAGTCCCCAACTTGGTCACGCTGACCTGCCCCACTCCATCCTGGATGATGCCGTTGGAAGTGCCGGTGCCATTGGTTCCACCGACCGTGAGCGTGACGGGCGTGGCGCTGCTGTTGGTAATCGTGCCGTTGCTATTGAAGGCGTTGATGTTGGTCGAAGGGGTGACGCCATTGAGGTCGTAGGTCGCGCCCTGGCGCATCGTCAATGCGGCGGCGGCACCGAGCGTGCCGGAATCGGAGAGTCGCACCGTCCCCTCGGCGATGGTGACCGTCCCCGTCTGCGTGTTAGCACCGGCCAGGACCAGCGTGCCCGCACCGCTCTTGGTCAGGCCACCAGAGAAGCCAACCAACGGAGTTTCGATTCTCAGTAAATCTGCACCTCCATCCACGCGGACCACCAAGGTAGCGGTGCCGCCGACGGTCAGGGATGTTCCGCCGGTAATCGCCGAACTTCCTCCGGTGGCCAGAAGGCCGAAACCGGCGAGGGTCAGCGTTTGCCCTCCATTGAGGGTCAACGTGTGGCCGCCGTTGATTTTCAAAGTGCTGATCGAAATCGTATTCGTCGCGAAACTGCCGGTGATCTCATTGTGACCCGCCGCGAGAGCGATGCTGGAGGTCACGGTTCCGGCGTCCACCCCGTAGTTTGGTGCGCGGAGCACGCCGCCCTGGCGATAGGCAAAATCCGCCCCGTTCCAATAAATGCTGCGGGTGATGATTCCGTTGGCCCCAGCCGCGGCGTTGATTTGGGTAAGGGTAAACTGGTTCGTTGTAAAATCGCCTCCGACAAAATTGACCGTCCCTCCGGCGCCGGTGCCGATATTGGCAAAGGTGAGCGACGCAGAACTGCCAAGGCCGACGCCGGGGGTGAGTTTAATCGTGGCTGCGCCGCCGCTACTGGCGTAAGTGAGGGTTCCCAGAGACTGGACGTTCGCCACCCCATCCTGGCCGACGAACTCGAGGGTGCCGCCCGCATTGCCGTTATTGTTGCCAAAGGTAATGGCGTTGGTCGCCGGCAACACCGTCGAGACAGCCCCGTTGGCTTCCAACTTGAGAATGCCGTTCGTGATGGTGGTCGTCCCCGTGTAGGAGTTCTCTCCGGCCAGCACCCAGGTGCCGGAATCGATCTTGGTCACCGCAGTGGCGCTCGTGCTGTTCACGATGTTGCCCGAAATCCTGTTATTCTGCGCATTCGCGCCGCCCAGTGTCAGCGTTTTGATACCCGCGCCCGTGGCGGTGAAATTCGCCCCAAATTGCAGACCCGGGCTGGTCCCGGTCTGGTTGGCGAGGAGGATCGCGCCCCCGGTGGTGCCGGCGAGGTTGATCACCTTGCTGGTCGTGACGTTCGCCCCGGTGAGGTTGTTGCCGATCACGCTCAGCGTCGCCGTCGTCGTACCGGAGCCAATATTGATCGCCGCGGTGTTGTTCGTCACCGCCCGGAAGTCGCTGATCGCCACGGTGCCGTTCAAAATGTTCGTCGCCCCGCTGTAATTCGAATTGGTGCCCGTGAGGGTGAGCGTCCCGGCATTGGTCTTGGTGAGAATGTGCGCCGCACCGGTGGCCAAAATGCCTCCCGTGATCAGGAAGTCGCCATTGCCGTTGAAGGTCAGCGTCCGAATCGTCGTGCTATTGGTATTGAAGAAATTTCCGACGTTGGTGAACAGCCCGTTGCCGTTGTTCGTCACCGTAAAGGATCCGTTGGCCGCCGCCGCCATGTTGCCGGTGAACGAGAGATTGTAACCGTTGCGACCATCCACGACCAGAGTGCGCGTGCTGGTGCTGGTGTTCAGCGTGAGCAGACCCAGGGTCACCGTTTGGTTCAGCCCGGAACCTCCAAAGGCGCGATCCAAAAGAATCGTCCCCGTCGTGGTCCCGGTGTTCAAGGCCACCCGCTTGCTGGTCGTAAAGTCCGGGGTGTCGGTGCGAAATTCCATCCGTCCGCCGTTCGTCAAAAAGATGCCCGTATTCCCGGTGTTTGTGCCCAGGTTGGCCGCGGAAGAGACGCGAACATAGCCCCCGCTGGCCTGGATGATGCCACCGAAGGTGTTGTTGCCGTTGAGGACGAGCAGCCCGTTCCCGGTTTTGATCAGGTTGCCCGCGCCATCGATGTTCGAGTTGATCACCCAGTTGCCGTTGCCGCTCAATTCCGTGGACTGCCCCGACGGCTCGATCGTGAACCCGCCATTGAGCGTCGCCGTGCCGAAGGTGGACGCGAGGCGGGTGAGGCTGACCGTAAAGGGCACGCCGCTGATCGGATTCAGCCCGGCGACCGTTCCGCCAGTCACGATATTGCCGGTGAAGGTGTTATTGCCCACGCTGTTGAACGCGCTGCCATCGCCCGTAATTCCCCCGCCCGTGAGTGCCAAGTCCCGCGTGAAGGTCAGGCCAGCAAGGTTGTTGTTGCCGCTGCCGACGACCAGCGAGCCGCCGCCGCTCCCGCGGGTGGCATTTCCCGCGACGATCACCGCCGAGAGGTCCGTGCCCAGCGCGCCCTGATCGGTGATAATGACCGTGCCGCCGTTGATCGTCGTCGTCCCGGTGTAGCTGTTGGCAGCATTGCTGAGAATGAGTGCGCCGTCCCCCTGCTTGGTCAGCCCGGCGCCTCCGATTAGCTGGGAAGCAATGGTCGTGGTATTGCCGACCCTCACGTGAACCAATCCGCCGTTCCCCGCGGTCAAGGTCAGGTCCCCGCCGGTCAGCGTGTATCGATCGAAGAAAGACAGCGAATTCGCCGTCTCCCCACTCCCGAGCGTGATCGTCAGCGGATCGCCCGGCAGTGCTCCCGGATTCGGCGCCGGCTTCAAAAAGAAAAGATTATCGCCCGCGCCGGGCAGTCCGTTCGGGTCCCAATTCAAAATGTCATTCCAGTCGAAATTGAGGCCGCTTCCCGCATCCCAATTCACGTCCGCTGCGGGCGCTGGTTGAGTTGCAGCCAAGGTCAGCGCTGTCGAAAGCACCAGCCACGATGAAAGACGCCGGACAAACGAGGGCGACGATAAACCTTTTTGCGAGCAGGAGCGGCGGATCATTTTCATAGTCATTGCGGGGTGGGGGAATTGGCCGGCGGAGATGCCTGACCTGCGACCAGTAAATTCGTAAATTCGCGGTCGGGCAAAAGACTTGGCCGGTAGCGAAAATTGCTCGCCAGTCGTCGCCCAAATGATCATGGCGCTTGATTCGGCCCGCGGAGAATTTTCGTGATTCCTCCCTCACAAATGGCACCTTGAACTTATGCCCACCCTCGGCCTCGACCTCGTCGAAGAAATCCTCGAACTCAAACGCGAACGCAACGCCGTCATCCTCGCCCACAATTATCAGGACAAGGAGATCCAGGAGTTGGCGGACTTCGTCGGCGACTCGCTCGGGCTCAGCTATCAGGCCGCGCAGACCGACGCCGACGTGATCGCGTTCTGCGGCGTCCATTTCATGGCCGAGACCGCGAAGATCGTGAACCCGACGAAGAAGGTGATCCTGCCTGATCTCGACGCCGGCTGTTCGCTCAGCGAGTCCTGCCCCGCGGACAAGCTCGCCGCCTACCTCGAAGAACATCGCGCCAAGAACTACTACGTCGCCGCGTACATCAATTGCAGCGCCGGCGTGAAAGCCCTGAGCGACGTCATCGTGACCAGCGGCAACGCCATCAAGATCGTCCAGCGCATTCCCGCCGACCGAAACATCCTCTTCGTCCCCGACCAGAATCTCGGCGCGTGGGTGATCGAAAAAACTGGACGGCACATGGACCTGTGGAAGGGCAACTGTTACGTCCACGTCGAGTTCACCCGCCAGTCGATCGACCGCATCCGCGCGCAGCATCCCGACGCGCCCGTCGTCGCGCATCCCGAGTGCACCTTCGCCGTCCGCATGCTCGCCGATGAAGTCTGCTCGACCGAGCGCATGATCAGCTACTGCCGCGAAAATCCCGCGAACGCCTTCATCATCGTCACCGAGAGCGGCATGCTCCATCGGTTGCGCCGCGAGATGCCGGAGAAGACCTTCATCCCCGGGCCCACCGAACTCTGCGCCTGCGCCGATTGCCGCTTCATGAAAATGAACACCCTCGAAAAACTTCACGCCGCGCTACTCCATCTCGAACCGGAAATCATCCTGCCGGAAGCCCTCCGCGCCCGCGCTGAATTGCCGATCCGCCGCATGCTCGAGTGGAGCGCCTGATTTTTCCGAACATGGATCGACGGACCCCGCTGCTGCTCCTTTTCCTCCTCGCGCTCGCGTGGGGTGGTTGCACCAAGAAACCCGACCCCGTGGCCAGCACCCGGCGTTTCTTCGAACTGGTTGGCAGCGACCAGGCGAAAACAGCCTACGAAAGCGCCGCCTTTGGCTTCCAGGCGCAACGTAGCGCCGCCGTCTTCGAGACCGCCGCCAAGGAAATGGGCCTGACCGATTACGCCAGCGCCGACTGGGAGACCCCCGAGATCGAAGGCCACACCGCGAAACTGAACACCCGCGTCAAAACCAAGTCGGGCAAGGAACTGCCGCTCATCGTCACGCTGACCGACGAGTCTGGCGCGTGGCGCGTCTTTTCCCTGCGCTCGCCGCCCAGCGCCACCACCGGCCTTTCCGAGAACCGCTTCACCCTCGTCGGCAAAGCCCCCAGCCTGACCGATTCCGTCACCCAGCCGGTCCCGCCGGAGCTGGAGCTGCGCCAGCTCGTGCGCGACAACCTCCTGCTTTTCAACGCCGCCATCGCCAGCAAATCCTTCGACACCTTCTACGATTCCGTGTCCCTGAAATGGCAGGATCAACTCACCAAAGGCCAGCTCCAGCGCGCCTTTCAACCCTTCATCGACAAGCAGGTGAGCCTCGCCGGCATCGAGAAGGTGGATCCGATCTGGGATTCGCCCGTCCGCCTCACCACCGATGGCCTGCTCCGCCTCTCCGGCTATTACCCCACCGAACCCTACCGCGTGCACTTCGATCTGAAGTTCCTCTATGAACTGCCGAACTGGAAGCTCTTCGGCATCGATGTGAACCTCCGAAAGTAGAGCGCGGCAGCGCACTTGCGCGGCGGGCCCCAGCCCTGCATCTTCCCCGCCTTTCCGATGCTCACGCTTTCCCAAGTCTCCAAATCTTTCGCCGGGCGCACGCTCTTCAGCGACGTCTCCCTGCAGGTCAACCGCGAGGACCGCATCGGTCTCGTCGGCCCCAACGGCGCCGGCAAATCCACCCTCTTCTCCCTCATCCTGCGCGACGCCTCGCCCGATGAAGGCCGCGTCATCCTCGAAAAGAACGCCACCCTCGGCTTCCTCCCGCAGGAAAGCGCCCCCGCCGGCGACGAAAGCGTCCTCGAACTCGCCTGCGCCATCTCCCCCGAACTGGCCAAAGCCCAGCGCACCATCAAGCGCCACGAACTCGCCGGCACCCACGACGAAGAGGAATACCACGATGCCCTCGGGATCTTCGCCGAACTCGGCGGTTACCAGCTCGAGCCCAAGGCCAAACAAATTCTCAAGGGCCTCGCCTTCCGCGAATCCGACTTCGACCGCGAAGCGCGCACCATGAGCGGCGGCTGGATCATGCGCGCGCACCTGGCGCGGCTGCTCGTCATGGAGCCCGATCTCCTCCTCCTCGACGAACCCACCAACCACCTCGACCTCGAATCGCTTTACTGGTTTCAGGAATATCTCCAGGGCTATCCCGGCGCGATCCTCATGATCTCGCACGACCGCGAATTCCTCAACGCCCTCGTCGATTCCATCCTCGAAATCGCCCACACCAAACTCAACCGCTACCGCGGCAACTGGGACAAATACGTCATCGAGAAAGTCGCCCGCGAAGAGCAGCAGCTCTCCGCCTACAAGAACCAGCAAAAGGAAATCGCCGCCCTCCAGGAATTCGCCGATCGCTTCCGCGCCAAGGCCAGCAAAGCCTCGCAGGCCCAGAGCAAGCTCAAGCAGATCGACCGGATGGAGAAAATCGAGGCGCCGCTCAGCCAGGAAAAGACCGTCAGCATGCGTTTCCCGCAGCCCCCGCGCTCCGGCATCCGCTCCATCGTGCTGAAGGACATCGACTTCTCCTACGGCGACCTCACCGTCTATCGCGGCCTCGAATTCGAAGCCGAGCGCGGCCAGCGCACCGTCCTCGTCGGCCCGAACGGCGCCGGCAAATCCACCCTCCTCAAGCTCCTCTCCGGCAACCTCCAGCCCGCGCGCGGCACCCGCGAACTCGGCCACAACGTCAAGGTCGGCTACTTCTCCCAGCACCGCATGGAGACGCTCAACGCCAAGCACACCGTCCTCGAAGCCGCGCAGGACATGCCCAATCCCCTCGGCGAACAGCAGACCCGCACCGTCCTCGGCAGCTTCCTCTTCCGCGGCGACGATGTCTTCAAACACGTCGGCGTCCTCAGCGGCGGCGAAAAGACCCGCCTCGCGCTGGTCAAGATCCTCCTCGACCCGCCGAACCTCCTCCTCATGGACGAGCCCACGACCCATCTGGACATCGGCTCCATCGATGCCCTCATCGGCGCGCTCCAGCAGTACGAAGGCACCCTCATCTTCATCAGCCACGACGTGCACTTCATCCGCGCCATGGCCCAGACCGTCCTGCACATCAGCGCCGGCAAGCTCACCCCCTACGCCGGCGACTATCAGTATTACCTCGATAAATCGAAGGCGATCTCCGAGCGCCACGCCCTCACCGCCGGCGAAAAACTCCACACCGAACAACCGGCGGAGGGACGCGCTCCCGCGCGTCCCACTTCACTCGGCAACGCGCCGACCCCGCGCAAATCCAAGGAACAAAAACGCGCCGAAGCCGAGGAACGCCAGGCCGCCGCGAAGATCCGCAAAGACCACGAGCAACGCGTCACCTCGCTGGAAATGCGCATCGCCACCCTCGAAGGCCGGCAGCAGGACCTGACCAGCGAACTCGAAAAACCCGAGACCTACGAAGCCGGCGGCCGCGCCGTCGAACTCAACCGCAACCTCCTCACCGTCACCGAAGAACTCGCCCGCATCACCGCCGAGTGGGAAGCCCTCGCCGCGCAGAAGGTGGAAGGCTAGAGCATCTGCAGAAAGTCGTTTCCCGAAAAAAACGCGCGTCATCGTGAGCGGAGCGCAGGCGGAAAGGCGGGCAAGCGCAGTCGAAGAGCGACGTCGTCGGGAAGCGACGGGGTTCTTCGACTGCGCAGCGCGCCGCCGACCACAAACGCCACCACCGCCGCGCTGCTCCGCTCAAAATGAGACCATCTCTCGCAAAGAATCTAACAGTGAGCACCGGGCCGCCGGCATTTCCTCTGCGGCCCTTTGCGTGCTCCGCGCCTCTGCGGTAGAGGGTAGGCTGAGTATTACCGCAGAGGCGCAAAGAACGCAGAGGGCCGCAGAGTGTCCGATTGATACTGGGAGATGGTATGACACGCTTCTTCAACTTTCCTTTCACCCTCGACCGCCCCGGGGCCAGCCTCCCACTGTCCCGACCTTCGATCACCATGAAAACGACCCTGACGTTTCTAGGATTACTCTGCCTTGCCCTCAGCGGCTCCGCCGCCGAGCCAAAAATTGTCCCCCGCGAAGCTTGGACCGACACCCAGCCCGCCATTGGTCCCGCTTTGCGCCAGCCCGCGCAGATCCGCCTCGTCACCATCCATCAGACGGAATCGCGCAACCCGGACGCCATCTCCCGCGCCGACGAAAAGAAGCGCCTCCGCGCCATCCTCGCCAGCCATCAAAAAAGCGCGCGGGCCAACAACGAAAAGAAGGTCTGGGACGACATCGCCTACCACTACATCATCGGCCCCTCCGGCGACATCTACCAATGCCGCAGCCTCGATTACCAGTCCGACAGCGCCACCGTCCTGCGCTCCGCGCTCCGCGGCAACATCACCGTCTGTCTGCTGGGGGACTTTCGCACCGCACCGGAAAAACAGGGGGATAAGCCGCCCACCGAGACGCCCGATCAACACCCCACCCCGGCCGCCTTGGAGAGCCTCGTCACCCTGATCGCGAGCACCCTGCATCGAAACTCCCTGAATATCGAAGCCGTAAAAGCCCACCGGGAACTCCCCATGATCGCGCTGGGCAGCGATTGCCCCGGCGGCCTGTTTTACCCCACCATCCAGACCGAAATCCTGCCGAAGGTGGAAGCGAAGCTGCAGGAACTCGGCAAAAAATAGCCGGCTCGCCCGTGTCTGTGCTCCAGAACGAGCCGCGAAAAGGGTCCCGGAGCATGGAAGCCGCGCTGCCGATGTCCTGAGCGTCACCGCAGAACTCGCTCGCCCGACCGTTCTTCCGGTTCGAACCGACGAGGGTCTTGTGGGAGATCAAGTCCGGGCCCCTGCCATCCAAAATTCCGGTAGGGAAGGGCGACGAACTCGTCTATTTCAAATACCTGCCCGACGCCCACCTCCGGCCGCACCACCACCCGCCACTTCACGAGTCGTAGCGCGTCCGCAAGTCTGCGAGAAAATCATCCATGGGAATCGCCGTTCCCGGTGCCGCATCATGTTCCATCAGCCGCCGCGTCACGAGCC
This sequence comes from Chthoniobacterales bacterium, assembly GCA_038325425.1. Taxonomy (GTDB): domain Bacteria; phylum Verrucomicrobiota; class Verrucomicrobiia; order Chthoniobacterales; family Chthoniobacteraceae; genus Chthoniobacter. The sequence goes on along the minus strand of JBBQIZ010000017.1, from coordinate 1,992 downwards.
TCGTCCTCCATCGACAATCCATCGAGCGCCAACGCCCGCTCCGCTACGCGCAACCGCTCCTGCGGAGTGAGGTTCGGCAGTTCTTCCAGAATCTGGCTGATGCTCATCAGCGCGAGGCTATCGCGCGACGCGCCTCAAGGCAAGCCACCCCAAAAAGCTACCCGCCGATCCGAGAGTCGCGCGGCGGTCGGCAGACCGGCGACTTGGATTAGAGAAAGTCCACTCCTCTCTTGCCGTCGATCGAGATGATCTTCCTTTTCACCATCTCCGCGATCGTGTCGGCGAGTTCCTCCGCGGACAGCACGCGGGCGAACGTCGCTTGGATGGACGTCTCCAGCTTCGGCACCGTCTTCGGACGCGACGCCTCTTTTTTGGCGAAGAACTGCTTCAGCAGCGCCGCCCTTTCGTCGAGATTCATCAGCACGCGGATTTCGCTGAAACTCTTGTGCCGCGCGGCGAACACACCTCGCTCTTTCAAGTGCGCGATCAGGGCGTCGAAATCCTTGTCGCCGGAAAGGATGTGGAAATAGCCCTGCGGGTCGCTCTGCCTTTGCGCGCCGAGCTTTGTCGCCAGTACCAGGTCCAGCGCATTCCGTCCCTTGCACCCCGTTTCGAACAAGTCCACCTGCGCGGCAAACTTCATCAACTGCTTCACCAATTGCACCGCCAACTTCGTGTGCTGCTCGCCGAGGATCAGCGTCACCTTCACCGGCCGATTGGCGATCCGCTCAAGATCAAACTCCCGCACATTTTCGTAATCGATGAAGATGTAATTGGCGCGCGTCATAGGAAAACGGTCCGCAGTAAATCGAAGCCATCGCGCGAACTCACGGCTAATCGAAATTGCGAACAGCGCTGTCGTATCCGTGCGGCGGTGGCGACTGGCGAAGCACTGCTTCGCAGAGTGGGGCACTCCCAATTACAATCTGGGGAGCGAAGGTCTAGACTCGCCAATGATCTTCCCGTACTTCGATTTCGAATCTTTCTCTCGATAGGTAGCCTCGCTTGATGTCCACCCTCCCGATCAGGCCTTTCGATTCGCACGCCGACTTCAGAAGTGCTTCGCCTTCGCGCGTCATTTGTGGACCGAGGACGATCGAATCGATTGCTTCTGGAGGAAATGGTTGAAATGCGGGGTCTGCAAGATCCTTGGTGTGAGGCATCGCTCGCCATTCTTTCTCGTATTCCCACTCTGGGCTTTTCCGGCTATAGAGCGAGTGCATCACCTGAAAAGCGTAGTCGGTGACGATGAAGTCAGAAACATTGAGGTTGATCCGTTCATTTCGGTATCGGACTTCGAAAAACAACAACCAACGCGAGACTTCGGCAAGAACTGCCGTTTTGAATCCCACAGCAAAACCACGATGCCTCGAGGCGTAATGGCTCCACAGGAGAACGCCGTCATCGCGGCTCGACGTACAAATTAGCCGCGCATTCCGCGCCATCTGCGGCCACCAAACGAAGGGGTTGGAACCGGCACTTTCCAGATTTGACTTCACCTCTGCGATCAATGCCGGCGTAACTCTCCGATAGTTACCAAACCGGCCTATTGTCTTCGTCAGATACTCTTTTATTTCTTCAGGTCTCACCCTCTCAGGTAGTGACGGTATCTGGTCGAACGGGTCGTTGAGGCTTCCGATCGTTGATAGCTTCAGTTGACAGTTTCGGATGATGTCCGAGGGGTCGGGACTTGGCCCTTTCGGCTCGGAAAGATACTGGTAGAGAATATCCGGCGGCGGCTCCATCGGGTCCATGCACGTAGATAGCCGCGCTCTTCGCCGGGGAGAATCGTTTTGTTGTCCTGCAAAATGGATGCCCTCGAGGAGCGAGCCTGCCGGTGAAACCCCCGCCGTGAAAGCGGTCGCGCGGCGGATTAGCCGATGCTGCCCGGAGCGCCGGGCAGGCTGATCTCGGGCGGGAGCGAGACTTCGGCGACGCCGGGCCACTGGCGGATGGTTTTCAGCACTTCCGCCGCGGAATGGCCCGCGGGGA
>JBBQIZ010000016.1:0-37776 GCA_038325425.1 Chthoniobacterales bacterium | reverse complement strand
ATCTTCCGCGCCCCTGATGCAGACTCACTCGTGGATTGGGTTTTCCCGGTAAATACTGGGGGCGCCGTCGACGCGATTACGCTTGGCACGAGTGCTGCGAGTTTCCCGACCATAAGTGCGATTGGTGGTGCTGGGACGACTAGTTCCACACAACTCAATCTCGTCGCTTCTGTGCCTGAACCTTCATCCCTAATTTTGGTTGGCGCGGGTCTTTTCGGGTTGCTCGGTAGCCGGCGCCGGGGTTTGCGCACGCGCTGATTTTTCCCCGGTCGGTGAGGGCCCGTTTGTGGCCCGAGTTTTCCCCATGAACAAACTGCTGGCTCAATCGCTTGGCTGCTTGGGCGTTATTTGTCGCTACTTTCAGTTGGGGCTTGGGCGGAGGGCTGAAGAGTGTTGCTGCGGTTCCACCCCTGGCGCTCAAGCCGGTGAGCCTTCAGCAGATCACCTTGCCGGTGAATATCAGCAACGCTGGCGACGGTTCCGGGCGGTTGTTTGTTTGCGACCAGAGGGGCGATCTACATCATTCGTGATGGAATGGTGCTGCCGACCAAGTTCCTCGATCTCACGAGCAAACTGGTGCCGAAATCGAACGCCAATCCCGGCGGGTATCAGTTTCCACTCAGTCTGACCTACGGTGAGCGCGGCCTGCTCGGGTTGGCGTTTCACCCGGATTACAACCGGCGGGATCTCAATAATCAGCCGCTCCCCGACTTCGGAAAATTCTACGTCTTCTACAGCGCCCCGGCGCCAGTGACGCGCGGTAATCCCACCGCGCCCGCGACCAACGCCGGTGCCGATCAATTGCCGGACGACGATTTCGGAGTTTCAAGTCTCGGCGGGCGACCCGAATGTCGCCGATCCCAATTCGGAACGGATCGTCCTGACTTTTGACAAACCGCAGGGCAACCACAACGGCGGGCAACTGGAGTTTGGACCGGACGGGTATTTGTATTTCAGCGCCGGGGATGGCGGGGACGCCGACGATAACGCTCCGGGTCATGCCGGTGCCACCAATCCCAAGCCGACCAATCGCAGTTATGCCAATGTGGGAAGCACCGTGACCCTGCAGGGGGCGCTTTCGCCACCGAGTTGAAGTTCGCGCGTGGCACCGATAGGGATTGGTCTTTGGCGACGCGAGAGTCATGCGTGCTTTTGCTTTTGTCCGTCACCACCCAATTTGAGACGTCGCCGAGGACCCCGACTCACCTTGTGAGAAACCTCACATAGTAGTCAAATCGTCCCCCGTCCACATCAGCCGATCGGGTCCGGCGGAGCGGACTTCCATTTCCGTTTTGGATAGTTGATGGAAAAAATAAGGGGTGGACCAGCGGTCCAGTAGTTCGCCTTGGTCGTTCAGTAGCTGACCTTCGGGCGGACCCAAGCGGGCCTGGACAGGGTTGCCTCCCATGATGGTCTTCATGATTTCGGCATTGGTGCCGACCGGGTTTTCGCCCAGCCGAGTGCGGAAATTGCGGAACATCGACTGCACGTTCTCCAAGTCCTCCCGCCCCTCTTGCTGCTCTGGTGTTGATCGAATGGAGGGAAGGGATGGCGCCGGCGGGACGGCGGCGACTGGTCCCGGTGTTGTTCCGGTTCGACTCATTGGCATTCCGGGCATGACCGAACTCGTGACTCGAGGGAGATTCGCCGACGACGCTTGCTCCGACGGCGTGTGAGGTAAAGTCGGACCGGCGGCCGTCGGAGAATATTCCGTATTCGCGGGAGGATTGCCGAGGATGGCGGGGCGATCCGGAGCAGCCGAGTCCGGGTCGGTATTCACTCCTTCGCCGAACCACAGCCATCCGCCCAACGCGCCGGCCAAGGCCGCTCCACCGAGAATTGCCAGCGCGCGCGGGCTCATGCGTTTCCGCTGCGCTAAAGCATGAAGCCGAGATCCGACGATGCGAATCGGCCGAGATTCGGGAAGACGGCGGCCATCTCGGTCGTGTCCACGCCGAACCATTTGGCCAGGGTCGCCGAGTGCTGGTCGACGGACAGCGTCGGGATCCAGCGCCCGGTGCCGGTGTCGTCCGGGCCGTTGATGGCGAAGGTCGGGAGCTTCCCGTAAGTCTGGCCCCCTCGGACGGCACCGCCCATGACCAGATGGTGTGCCCCCCAACCGTGATCGCTGCCCTGGCTGTTTGTCGGGAAAGTGCGGGAGAAGTCGCTCGCGGTGAAGGTCGTCACTTCATTGGAGACGCCGAGCTGTTCCATGGCCCGCTGGAAGGCGAACAGGCATTCGCTGACTTCGTTGAGCAGGTTGGCATGGCTGCCGGTGGTCGTGTTGAGGGTCGGAGCGAGGGTCACCTGGGCGGTGTGGGTGTCGTAGCCGCCCACCGAGCAGAAGAAGATCTGCCGATTCATATTGAAAGCAGCGGGTCCGCGGGCGGCAATGATCCGCGCGATCATCTTCAACTGGTTGCCCAAACCGGTGGCAGGAAAGGGAACCGTCCAAACCCAAGTGCCCCCTTGGGCGGCTTCGGCGGTGGCGGCGATCTTGGCGTTCAAGAGATCGCCTGTGGCGATGGCGCGGTCCGCGACGTCGGCGTAGGCGGTCCGCTGAAGGTTCGTGTGGGACAGTGCCAAAATATCCTTGAGCGCCTTGACCCGCGCGCTGTCGCCCGTCATCAGGCTACCGCTCAAGGTGACGGCACCGGCGGTGGAAACGTGGTATTGAGACACGAGATTCCCAATCTCGAAGGTATTGGCGCCGTTGAGCGAGACGGACATCGAGATATTGCCGCCGGGGTTGGCCACCGAATTGAGCAGATCGGCGACGCGTCCGCCCCAACCGGTTAAAGGCGGCTGATCAGGGATGGAGGTCTGCCATTGGGTGACTTGGTCGCTATGCGAAAAGAGCTGAGGTGGTCGGGAACCCGTGGCGTTGGTCAAATATTGGGCGCGGGTGATCGGGCGGACCAAGGTGCCGATATTAAAAACGCTGGCCAGCTTGTCTTCGCCGAAGAGCGTCTGGAGTTCCTGACAATTCGGATGGAAGCCGTAGGTGTGTCCATCGGCATCCTGGTATGCTGCATCGCCCATGCTTGGGCCGGTTCGCATCGTGAGCAGAGAGGTCTGCGGCAGGGCGAGATTGCCGCGGATCGAGGTGTAATCCGCGTAGGTCGTGGTATCCGTCGGCACGATCCAATTATTCGAGTCGTTGCCGCCGCTGAGGAACAGGCACACCAGCGCTTTGTAGCCGGTCACCGCTCCTTGGGTCGCCATGGCCGCATTGATCAGGCGCAGGTCGCGGATGGTGCTGGTCAGCGCCCAAGTTCCGACCGCGGCGCAGGAAGCCTGCCGGAGAAAGTCGCGACGTGTGCGGAGGGGATTGTGTTGGCTCGGTTCCATAACGGGGGGCTATCTCTGGATGGTGTAATCGGGACTGGTGAGGATCAAATGGATGATGGCGCGCAGCCGGTCGCGCTTGTCCGGGTCACTTGGGGTCGCGTTGGTATAGGGGATGATACCCGCGGTCGAGTTGGTCACGTTCAAGCTGGCGGTGCTGCTGCAATTGACCGGCACAGTGAAGGTGTTCGCTCCAGTGACGGTGATCGTATAGGCGGCGTTGATGGTCGGGCTGAAGGTGCCGCCAGTGACTCCGGTGATGGTTACGACGTCTCCCGTCTTCAGGCCGTGGGCGGTGCCGATGTTGATCGAGCAGGGATTGCCCGTCCCGATCGATGCGATCGGACGACCGACAAAGTTGCGGATGATGGTCTTGGCTGCCGTGGACAACTGACCGGCCACCAGCAGGGTATTGAATCGCTCGATCAGCGTGTCGAGGTTGGCATTGCTCGTCCACGCCTGAGCGGTCTGCGGGCCTGCTCCGAGCACCGCACCGACCGTGCCGACGGTCCCCACCGCGTTGCCCATCCACGGGCTGAAGTCCATGACAAGAGCATTGGTCCCCGATTTGAAGCTGCTGATGCCGTTGGTATTCCCCGGATTGAAGATGCCGTTGTAGAGGAAGTTCGCCTGACGGACCAAGGTCGTTTCCGCGGTCGTCTGGAACTCCGGCGTCGTGAGACCCTGCGAGGCCAGCGTGCCGGGGAACTTGTAGTCCGGCAGGAAGAAGTTGAACACCGTGGGCGAGTTGAGCGGAGATTGATCGATGTCGCCCGTGGTGTTGCCCAAGTTAAAGGTGCTGGAACGCGAGACGATGTTTCCGCTGCGGGTGAGGGGCTGGGAGACCAACGGGAACTGGAAGACCTCGTTGTAGCCTTGGTTGGACTGGAGATTGTTGCCCGCAGCGGTGGCGAGGAACGTCCAGGTGTTCAAGTCCGGCACCGATTCCACCGTCACCACCATGTCATTGGGCTGCGCGCTGCCGCCGTTGGTTCCGTAGAAGTTCAGCTGCACCTGATCGCCGACGTTCAAATGATGGTCGAAATTGGTATCCATCGTGCCGCGGCGTTCGAAGGGCGCGGCGAGGCCGGAAGCTCCGATCGTGTAACTGCCCGGGGTGAACCGGGGGATCATCACGTTGCCGCTGCGAGTCGACGTGGACGTCGGGGCGGTGATGGTAAAGCTTGAGCCGGCCGTCCTGCCCACGCTGTTTGAGGTCGCCGCGGTATGGACGGTGTTGTCGAGCCCAGCCACGCCGTTGGCGGTGCCGCTCGTGAAGTCGAAGTAGGCTTTCTGCGCTGCTTCCAGCCAATGGCTACCCATCGAAATCGTCATCACGGTACTGTTGGCTGGCTGGTTGTAGGTGCCAGTCGCCCAGCCCTGCGCTTGGATGGTAAACGTTGTCGTGTTCGTTACGGTGGGGGAGTAAGACCCAACCCAGGGCGGCGGATTGCCGGTGGCGAATTCGAGGAAGATGGAGTTGTTAGTGGCCAGCTTGTGCGGCGTGGTCGTGGTCACCGTGATTGTCCGGGTGCCGGTCTGGCTGTAGGTGCCGGCCAGGGGCTCGGTCCGGAAAGCGCGGCCGGCCGCCGCGATGCGCATCACGGGTTCACGCTGTTTGCCGAAGGCGGGTTTGGTCGTCTCGGTCGCACTGCGCGCCTCGTAATCGAGCAGAATCGCCTTGATGACCGCCTTCATGTCTCCGCGCACACCGGCTCCGTTGTTGTTGAACTTCTGCACGACGCGATAGAGATAATCGCGCGAAGGATGGCTGGTCACGAGCCGCTGAATGAGCTGGCGGCAAATGAACGGCCCGACATTCGGGTGGTTGAAGAGCTGGTCGTGGGAGATGTCCAGTTCCTGCTCGGGCAGGGTTTGATATGCGGGCTGATTAAAATGCGAACTGTTATGCGTCGCGTAAGGATCGAGCGGTTGATTGCCCAGCACCGGCAGACCGGGCAGGACCTCGTTGTTCAGGAGCCGTTTCGGGCCGGTGAAGTGCCGGGCCGGCACCTCGCGCATCAGGCGGGTAAAATTCGTCGGAGCACCGAAGCCGGTGCGGAAATCTCCATCGTACCCGTAGTCCCAGCCGGTGAAGACGTGGGCATAACCGACGATCTCGCGCTGGGTGTAGGTGTCGATCGGCGAATCCGAGGAATCCAGAATCAGTGTGCCGTCCGGCCACATCCGGTATAGGCCAACCGAGAAGAGCTGCTTGATTTCGCGGGCGTAGTTTTCGTTCGGGATGCGACCAACGGTGGGATCGGGCTTGTCGTTGCGCCACATGTCCAGATAGCGACCCATCGTCCAAGTCTTGGTCGTGGTTTCCAGAATATCCCGGAAGCTGCCGAAGGCCATTTCCGCGAGTTGATCGTAGAAAAAGGAAATGGCTTCGGCGCGATTGTCGAGCGGCCCTTGAGCGGAAACGACGAGGATTTCGCTGAGGGCGAAGGCCACGCGCTGGCGGAGTTGGTCCGGTCCAGCGACCGAGTTTTTCCACCACGCGTTGAAGGTGAGAGTCTCCTCAAAAGCGCCGCCTTGTGCGCTGGCGTTTTCCGTCCGCAGCACCTCCGGCAGTTGATAGCCGATCGGCTTGGTGAACTGATCGTCGATCCACGCATCGTAACTCGGCATGGCCTTCAGTGCCGCAATGTCGGCGGTGTTCGGGCCAAAGGTCGCCTGCGTCAGGAAGCGGACAGCGCCGTTGTTCGTCGAATGATCATCCGTCCAGGCGGGAGGAGCCGGGGGAGGCGTAAAGGTGCGAGAACCGTTGGCCAGCGTGTAGTTGCCGCGAATCTCGCCGGCCGGATACGCCGCGGTGTGCAGGTTGATGTAGGCTTTGCCCTGCTTGATGATTTCGATGATGTCGGACTTTGACAACGTTCCGACCGCCTCGATCGTCCACTTGTGACTGCCGTCCGGCTGCAGACCGTCCGCAGGATTTGTTGGCGTGTCGATGTCGTAAACAATTGTCGAGGGTTTGGTCAGATACGGATCGGTATGAATGTGCTGCGAGGTGATCGGACCGGTCAGCCCGCTGAAGCTGTAATTCATGATCGCGGTATTTTCGTCCTCGCTCAGGCGGAGGGTCGAAGTGCCGACGCCGTTTGTGATCGCGCCGCCTTGGGAAAGCATGGTCGCCACATAGAGCGTCCCAGGCGTCGAACCCGGGGCCGGCGGGATGTAGGGCGACAGCGCGTATCCCGGGACGATCCCGCTGGGAAGGTTCCCCGCTTCGTTGGGTTTCAGCCAGCCAATCGCGAGGTTGTCCCCAGCACCGGCGCCCGCCTTTTGCAGCACCTCAAAGTAATAACGTTGACCGGCTTCCAGCGCGAGCCACGGGCTCTTTTGGGTGGATTCGGCCGTCCATTGCTGGGCTGCTGTGCCATTCGTCACCCACGCCCGCTTGATAGAGTTAACGGCTTCGTCGTCATTCGAAATCCAGAGTTCCGCCTGATTGTTGGCGGCGAGCCAGAAGTAATAATTTCCGGTCACCGGTGCAGTGATATAGCCGCGAATCCGCGAGCCGTAGTTATCCCCAAAATCGGTCGGCGCTTCCAAAGAGGTGAGATTGGCCGTGCCGCTGGGCGGGTTGGTGACTGGGATCGAGGCGATACTCGTGCCGGCGATGCCATTCCAAAATTCACGCACCACCGAGCCCCCGGTTTCCTCCACATGCAGGTTGATCAGGGAGGTGCTGGGTCCTGCGGCGGTAGTGGCGGTGACGATGATTTGAAAATCACCCGCGCTGCCGGCCGGCGGTGTTCCGCTGAGCACGCCGTTGTTGTAGGTGAGCCAGGACGGATTCCCGCTGACGGTGACCGTGGCCCCATTGCTGCCTCGGACATTGTAGCTGAAGGAACCGCCGATGAGCGCGGCCGCATCGGTCGAACTGAGGAGACTCGCTGGGGCCAGCGAGCCGTTCGATGGGTAAAGTCTTTCGGCCGGGATGATTTGTTTCGGCTGGCTGAGACTGTACCAGAAAAGCCGGCACTGGCTGAAGCCGCTGCCCTCCCAATAGTCGAGTTGAATGTCGTAACGGACGCCGCCGATCATCGGAATGCGGACGTAACGTTCATTGCCATTCGACGACCAGTCCTTGAGCGATTTGTTGACGAAATCGAAGTTCATGTTGCCCGTGCCACTGACGTGTTTCCCAGGGCCAAAATTGACCGTGAACGTCGTGGAGGTCGCCGCCGTGACGACGCGATTGCCGACCTCGGTGACATTGATGCTGCCGCTGCCATCGAGGAAAAGGCCGGCACCGAAGTTCACGGTGAAGGTCGTGGGAGTGGCCGCGGTGATCTGATATGCAACCTGGCCCAAATTTACGCTGCCGCTCGTCGGATCCACCTCCACGGTCTCGCCGACGACAAAGCCGCCGGGCGCAACGTTCGTCAGGTTCGAGTAGTTGATCACGGCGTTGCCGGAGGCGCTTTCGTAGGTGTAGGTACTGCCGCCGCCGAGATTCAGGATGCCATTCGACGCGTCCAACCGGAGTGTCTCCCCGGCCACGACATTGTCCGGTTTCAGGATCGAGTTGGTATAGGTGACGACGGCATTGCCCGTGGCGCTGTCATAGGAATAGGTGCTGCCGCCGCTGTTCGCCGCGGGCGCCATTTTGAGATCCTGCACTTCTCCATTGATCCGCAGGGTCGCACCGTCGTCCGCGATGACCGTGAAGGTGTATTCCTCCGAAAACTGTGGCTGCACCTGGCCACTCCAGCGGACGGAGTAACTGTCCGCGGCGATCAGACTGGCATCCGGCGTCCCTGTGCCATAAAGGCCGTTATTACTGTCATTGGTGCCGTTGTTATTGATGCCGATGCGCCCGGGCGGAGCGGTGAACGTGGTGTTGGCGTAGACGAGATTGTACCAACCGGTCGTCGCGCTCGTGGGGCGGTCCAGAGCGTAACCCGCACCGGTCCCGGAAACGGGCAGGGTGGGGCCGGCAATGTTCACGGTGAACGTGTTGACGCTATTCACCATGGCGACCGTGTAGGAGCCGTGGAAGTTTCCATTGGCCGGGGTGAAAAGGTTGCCCGACGAGAAGGAAAGATTGATCGGATCATTCACCGCGAGGCCATGTCCGTTGAGTGTAACCAGAATCGTGCCCGCCATTGCGCCTGCCGTGCTGACGGTGCGGTTGTAGTTGTAGTTCGCGTTCATCGCCGCCGTGTGCGTGTAGACATTCCCCTGCGGGATATTGACAAAACCGGCACCATTGAGGCTCCATTGCAGGCGGCAGCGAGCTTCGCCGGTCGTCTCCACCATTTCGACGCGCATCTTGTATCGATTCAAGGCCGCAGCCGGTACGTTGAGCGAGTATGAGGTGCTGACCTTGAAGGTGCCGACTGTTTCCGGCGTGGTCGCGCCATCCCATCCGTGCTCGAGGATCTGTTCGCCCGGCAGGTCGAAGCTTCCGTTGTTATCGAGGTCCACCAACACGCGCGCCTTGTCATCGGCATCGAGTTGGAAGCGATATGACCCCGCCGTAGTCGGGTGCAGGTAACCGTCCCAAGCCGACGACCAGTTATCCGCGGAGTTGTCCGGGGTGATGAAATTGCCATTGGGCGTGCCGCCCATCCAGATGAAATCCACCGTGGGATCGACCCGCACGATCACCGCCGGGTGCGGGAAGGATTGGATGCTGAAATAACAATTGCTGTTGCTGCTCGTCGGCAGGCTCGCGCCCGTGATGGCTAGGGTGAACGTCGTGGCGGTCACTGCGCTGACCGTGTAGTCCAGATTGTTGTAAAGTGCGTTGTTGAGGTTTCCGCCATTGAAAGTGACGCGCACGACATTGCCGACCTGCAGCGCGGGCGACTTCGTGTAAGGAATGGTGATCGTCCCGGTATTGGGCGTGCCTGTCCCGGTCCTGACGTAAGTATAATTGGCGAAATCGCCAAAGTTCGCTCCGTGCGCGTAGGTGCCGCTGGAGTGATCGTAATACCGCCCCAGCAGACCTGTCCCCGTCGGCGCGGTGGAATCGTTGATGATCACGGTCGCGCTGTTGGCCGCGCCGACCGCAAACGAAGCGCTGCCTTCCGCCGGCGGCTGAAGCGTGGCCGTCACCGAACGACCACCCTTGACCGCTGGCTGGACCACCGGATTGACGAAGATGTCCGCGGAAGTGGCTCCTTGAGCCAGGGTGGCCGTTCCGCTGAGCGACGCGTAATCGATGCCCGGCAGCGCGGTGCCGCCGATACTGTAGTTGACCGAAATCGGGAAGAGGGTCTGCGCCCGCTCGATCGTGATGACGCCAGCGTCGGGTCCGTCTTCGGAAGCGAAGGGTTTGGTCGCTTTGATCGTGACGGTACTCGGCAACGCCAGTTGTTGGGTGACGAAGGTCCGATCCGGGACACCGGGTACCGTCTCCAACGAGTTGGGATTGAGTGAAACGGCGATTTCCGACCAATCGCTCACGCCGTCCCCATCAGTGTCCAATTCATCGACCCGGATGCGGTAAAACGAGTTTTGCACGTAGGGCACGCTGAGCGCCCGGGTGTCGCCATCGCCGATCACCCGCAACGTCGACGGTTCGGTGAGCAACGTCCAACTGGCCGAATTGGTCAAGTCCGTGCTGGATTCGGCGCGATAGAGTTTGCCGCTCTCCGTAGGAAACTCGAGTCTCGCGTCGTTGCCGACCCGCGTGACGCTGGTCACCGCGAGCGTTTTCGCCGGATTAAAGGGGTTCGTGCCGGCGGCAAGTTCGTCCCGGTTCGAAACTCCGTCGCCATCGGTATCCTCATCGAGCCAGAGATTATTGAGGCCACCGGCGAAGTTTCCGCCGGAATACATTTGCGAGTCGGTCACCCCATATTTGGCTTTCCAAATCTGCTCGGTGATGCTGCTGTCAATGGCCGCATGGGCGCATGGCAGGGTAGCAAAATACAACGCCGCGCAGGCGGCGAAGGCGACGATGGGTGAACGAAGCGAGGACCGGAGGGAAGTGCTCATACGCGAGTGGAGGGAAGCGGTCATGATTCGGAGGGCTTGGGAAGGGCGGCACCAAAGGTTTTGGGGGGAGCCTGTCGTATGGCAGGCTTTAAGTGCAGGCGGATTATCATTTTATTCTGCGGACTTGGCAAGCACGGACTTTTAACTTTGGGCAGCAACTATTTTCAAAGTGTCTGGCGCTTTCAAGAATTGGTCGGGCGGATCGATCGTCCTTCGGAAAGGCATCTGCGGACGTGTTCGCCAGTTCAGCGCCGACTTGTTTTTTCGCCCGTGACTGGAGAATAGTTCGACCCATGAAATCCCCTGGACTCCGTTTCGTTGCCATTTTTCTTCTCGTCGTTGCAGTGCGCGGCGACATCGGGCGCGCCGATGTCGCGGTCCCGCCCAGCATCCTCAGTCCGAAAAATCCGGCGGAAGCATGGAACGTCATCCGCCTCGCCACCAAGAACGTGGACGCTTTGCTGGAGGAGAATCGGCTGCCCGAAATACCGGTGCAAATTTCGCTCTGCAGCCCGGCTCTGCGTTTCTTGGCGAGCTCTCCTCCGAGCGCCGAGGAGGCGGCGCAGGTGGAGGCGAAAGTCGGCCAGGCGATGATCTCCGTCCTCGCCATCGCCCGCGCGGCGCAGGACAAGAACGGCGGCGGGGTGCGCTCCGCTCTCGACAGCTTGAGCGCCAAGTTGGATGAGGTCGCGCAGCACTTCGATCCCAAGGTCGTCGGAGCGGAAATTTTCCTTTGCCCGATGCACGCGGATTTTCTTTCCGATGACTTAAAAACGCCGTGCGCGAAGTGCGGCATGGACCTGCTCAAGCGCCGCATACCCTATAGTTTTATCTACACGAAACCGGGCGAACCTTCGCTCCGCATGACTGCCAGCGCGAACGCCCCGATTCAGGCCGGGCGGAAAGTGGAGGTGACGGTCAAATTCGCGAAAGCGGACCAGTCGCCGGTGCGTTACGCCGATCTGCTTTTGATGCACGACGAATACATTCATCTGCTGATCGAAGAGCCGAGCCTCGCCGACTACCATCACGAGCATCCCGTCGCGACCAAGACGCCCGGCGAATATGTCTTCTCCTTCATCCCGAAGAAAACGGCGCCGTATCGCATGTGGGCCGATCTCGTTCCTTCCGCGACGGGCATTCAGGAACTGCCGTTCGTCGATCTGCCTTCGGCTGGAAAACCCGAGCCTATTACGAATACCACGAACTGCTTCGAGTCGGTGGCCGGCGGTTACCAGTTTGCGCTCGCCCTCGCGGACGGAAATCATGTTCCCGCGAAGGCCGGGCAGGCCCGGCGGATGGCGATCACGGTCACCGCGCCGGACGGCAAACCGGTGACGACCCTGCAACCGGTGATGAACGCTTTCGTTCATCTCGTCGGTTTCTACGACGACTTCAAAACGGTCGTCCATTTGCACCCGGAAGGCGGCGATGTCCTCGATCCCGACCGCCGCGGAGGGCCGACGCTGAGCTTCCTTTTTTTCCCGCCGAGGAGTGGTTTCATCCGGCTTTACTGTCAGGTCATGATCGACCGCCAGATGCTCTTCGCTCCGTTCAATCTGAACGTCGTCGAGTAACCCCGCGGGCTTTCAATCGTGTCGCATTCGTCACGGGCGCGCGCTTGCTTTCCGCGCGCGAAGCCGCCCAACTAAGCCATGCCCGATTTCCGTTTTGTCGCCCGAAATTCCTCGGGCGAATTGCGCGATGGCACGGTCGCGGCGCCGGACCGCGCGGCGGCGATCGTCCAGGTCGAGCGGCAGGGCGTCGTGCCGATCTCGATCGAACCGGTGATCGCCGCCGCCGCCGCCGCGCCGACGAAAGCGGGGCGCAAGCCGGACGCCGCACCCGCGGCGGAAGTGGTGACGGTCGAGACGCTCAGCCACGCGCACCGGCATTTGTTTACGGAACAACTCGCGCATTTGCTCAGCGCGGGCATGACGCTCGACGAAGCGCTCGGCGTGCTCGTCCGGCGGCTCAAGCACCCGCGACTGCAAGCGCTTTCCCGCGGCCTGCATCGCGCGTTGGTCGATGGCCGCAGCCTCTCCCAGGCCCTGCGCGATTATCCAAAGATCTTTTCGCCGCTCTACACCAATCTTGTTTCCGCAGGCGAAGCCAGCGGCGCGCTCGCGGAAATCCTCAAACGGCTCGTCGCCTATCTCGCGGATGTGAAGGCGCTCCGCGATCGAGTGCAGCAGGCGTTGCTTTATCCGGCGGTGCTCGTCGTCGCCGGCATCGGGCTGATCATCACTTTCATGACCGTGATGGTACCGAAGCTGACCGGCTTTTTCAAAGGCACGGGCCAGCCGCTGCCGGGCGCCACGCGCCTGCTCGTGAATGCCAATGCGGTCATCGTCAACTACTGGTGGCTGGGCGCGCTGGCCGGGGTCGGCGCGTATCTGGGATTCAAGGCGTTCACGCGGCGCCCGGAAGGCCGGTATGCGTGGGACGCCTTCACCTGGCGCATCCCGATCTACAGCCGCATCATCCGCTACCGCTTTTACGCGCAGTTCGCCCGCACCCTCGGCACGTTGGTGGAGAATGGGGTGACGCTCCTGAGCGCGCTCGAATTGCTCGAGGAAATTTCCGGCAACGAATATGTGCGCCAGCGGATGGTCGCGACGCGCCGGGCCGTCGTGGATGGCGCGACGCTTTCGACCGCGCTGGCCGAGCAGAAACTCTTTCCCGAACTCTTCCTCGACATGATGGCGGTCGGCGAACAGACCGGCAAATTCGGCGGCACCATGCAGATGATCGCCGACGTTTACGAACGCGAACTCGATCAGCAAATCCAGATCGTTTCGACCCTCATCCCGCCGCTCGTCATGATCGTCATCGCGGCCGTGGTCGGCCTCGTCGTCTATGGCATCATGAGCGCCGTCTTTGGCCTGACGCAAAACTTGCGGGCGACCGTGCGTTAGCCTACTCCAACCCCGTCCCGCGTCATGTTCACCGCCCGCTTCGCGATATTCTCCGGCCTGCTGCTTCTCCCGTTTTGCGGGGAAGCCGCCGCGCAGGGGTTTCGCCTGAAGTCCGGAGACGTCGGGCTGCGCCTGGCCCCGGCGGACGTGCCTGCGGAATTGCCGATGCGGGTGGAAGCCACGCCGCTCAGCCACTGGCTGGATTTCCGTCGGCTCGCGGCCAACCGCTGGATTCCCGGCGAACTGCCGGATTGGCTCGCCCCGGTGACGACGGAAACGACGACCGACAGCCGCGGCGCCGTGGTGACGATTTTCCGGCTCCAGTTCCAGGGTCTGGGGAGCTTTGGTGACGAAATCCAATTTCGCATCTTCTTCGATGATCAGAAAGAAACGGCGCCGAAGATTTCCGCCTGGTCAGAAAACGGGACGCTCCGTTTCACCTGCGGTCCGCTCGGCGCCGGGCTGGGTTTGCCGACTTCGGAGACGCTGAATTTTCCGACGACCGGGACGGACCGGCTCGAAATCCAGGTGCCGGGCGATGGGCACCAGGTGCGCGGTGTTTTCCTCGCGATCCTCGCCGCGCAGCAAGTGTTGCACGCCGCGGACTTCGCCCTGCCCGCGGATGTCGCGGATGCTTTCGGAAACGTCCCGCCGATCGTCAGCAAAGCCGAGGATCAGGCGTTGTTCGGGCGCGTTCGGGCAATGTTGGATTCGACCGGCGTCAGCCTCGCACCAGCCTCCACGATTCGTGGGACGTGGGAATTTCCGCTCGAATCGCCGCCGCTGCTCGCGGTCGTCACTTTTGAGGTGCTGCACGCGGACGCGCTCGCGCCGCTGGAAGTCATCCTCAATGATCGCCCGCTCGGCCCGGTCGGCGTGCATTGGCCGGACCTCGCCGATCCCGGTTATCTCGGACTGGTGCGTCCGCTCGAAAAGGACATGCGGTTTCGCTACACGGGCTGGCTGCGTTGCCAGAAAGTGATTCCCGGCTCGGCCCTGCGGGCGGGCGCGAACGCGCTGGTGCTGCAACTCCATCCCGACTCCGGCCCGCTCGCCGTGCGCGCGGTGGAACTGAGCTTGAAATATCCCTGGAAAAGCCTCGATTACACTTTGTCCCCCGTACTCCCATGAAACGCTCCTCCGCCTCCCGCCGCGCCGCCTTCACTCTCCTGGAAATCATGCTCGTCGTGCTGATCATCGGCCTGCTCATCGGCATGGCTCTGCGTTTTACCGGCGGCAAGCTGGATGAAGCGCGTATGGTGAAAGTCAAAGGCGACATCCAGCAGATCAAAACCAATCTGCTGATGTATCAGGCGGGCAACGGCTTTTACCCGAGCACCGAGCAGGGGCTGAAGGCGCTCGTCCAAAAACCGGAATCCGAGCCGAAGCCGCGCAATTGGCGGCAGTTGGATTCCGAGGTCCCGCGCGACCCCTGGGACCTGGAATATTTCTACGTCCAGCCGGGCCGCCACAACCCGAAGGAATATGATATCTTCTCCGCGGGCCCAGACCGCAACCCCGATACGGAAGAGGACAACATCGGGAATTGGCAGGCCGCGAACTAACGCCGTCGCACGCTTAGCGCGGGACGGGAATCACCCGCTCGCGGCGGCGAATTTCGATCGGCCGGTTGGTGCCCGAAGGGAATTGCTGCAGGGCGGCGTTGGGCGTGACCACCGGCGGCGGGGCCATGCCCGGGAGTGGAGCGGGGGGCGTCCCCCCGGGAGGCTTGCGTTGGGCGTTTTGCGCGGCCGTTGGGTTGAGCGGCACCGCCGCAACCGAAGGTGCGCCGCGCAGTTCCGCTTCGTTGAATTCCAGCTTCGCCATCTCGGTGCCTTTTTGCAGGATCACCGTGCTTTTTCCGATCGTCTCCGACCAGTTGACGCTCGAGACGGAGACGCCGTGCTCCTGATTCGGTTCCTGTCCAAAGAGGGAAAATTGCAGCGCGGCATCCCGCGATTTGATCGAGACGAAATCCGTGTCGCCGATGCGCGCGATGCCGCTGACATACCAATTGGCGGCGAAGGAGGCCTGCGGCGCGGCGGGCGCGGCGGTGACCGTCGCGAGGGCAAACGGCGACTGACTGGCCATCGCCGCGTAGCGTTCCGCCGGGAGCGGCGTCGGGATGGGATTTTCCCCGCTCCAGCCGGAGTTGGTGAGGAGAAGGGCGGCACAAAAGAGCGGGCGCGTTTTCATCGGAAAGAGGTCACGTTGACGCCGGGAGCATACCACCGCGCGATGCGGAATCGACCGCGCATTTGCGTCGGGTCCGCGGCGTCGATTTTCAAGTTACTGCCCTCGATGGCGATGAATTGCTCCGGTTGCTGCAACTCATGCAGGAAATCGATCAGGGGTTTCCACGCGCTTTTGGTTTCGACCTCGACCGAGACAGCGGTGTATTCCGGCTTGCGCTCGGGAACCCGGATGGCCTGATTTTCGAGGAGCACGCCATGCTTCCTGGCGAGCTGTTTGACGCGCTCGAGGAGTTCCACGCCGCCCGCGTCGGCGTTGGTCATTTGCGGCTGGGTGGCGCGCAGCCAGGCGTCGCGCCCTTCCCAAAATGCCAGGTCGGCGGTCATCGTCCGCATAAGTTGAAGCTGCTTCGACTGGTTGGCGCTTTCGGCGCGGAGACGATTGATCGTTTTCCACGACCAGTCGATCAACCACACATTGGCGAACAGGAAGAAGATCACCGCGACGATCGTGGCGAGTTTTTTTTCGCGGGCGGAAAGGGGCTGGCTCATCGTTTGCCGAAAATGCTGAACTGCGCGTGTTCGTTCGGCAGGAGTTGCGGGGGGCCGGCGGTGATTTCGTAGGAGCTGAGTTCTGCGGCCGCTTTAATCCGCGACACGTAGTCAATGGCCAGCGCGGCGGAGGGAGCTTCGCCGGTGATGCGCCATTGCTGGCCAAGCTGCTGGTCAAATTCGGTGATCCGCACCGCCCGATCCGGTAGCGCTTTTTGCAGGAGATAAAGCAACTCGACGGTGGTGCGCCCGGGGTCCACGGCGGGGGCGAGAGTATTGGCGCGCGCCTGGCGCGCCTGGATCGCTTCCAGTTGCGGGCGCGCCGCCTCGAACTGCACCGTGAGCCGGCCGGCCTGGCGGTGCAGCAACGCGAGATAGGTCCCGACCGCGACCGCGACGAGCACGTAAATCATCGCGAGCGTTTGCAGGTGGCGCCGCAGTTGGCCCGCTTTCCTTTGGCGCTGCGCCGCGCTCCGCCACGACGCGGGCTCGAGATTGATCGGCTCGGCGAGCGCCGGCGCGATGGGCGGCAGCGGCTCGACGAGGACGGTTAACGCCGCCTGAAAAACCGGTCCGAGCGCGCGAAATTCCGCCGCCAGCAGCACGCGGGAAAAATTCGTGGGCGCGCCTTCCATGGTCGCTGCGAGCAGGACTTGCGGCAGCTCGGACGAAAGCCGCGCGGCGGCGGTGCTGGTCATGACGTGCGCCCAGCAAAGTTTCCGGTCGGCGCAAATGGCCAGCACGAGCTGGCCCTGCTCGGGATAAACGGCGAGCACCGTTTCCTCGGCCGGGCATACGGCGGCGATGTGCAGGACAAAAGGCGTGATTTTTTCCGGCAACCGGCCGGCGTCGCGCAATGGCTGACACAGTGTTTCCAGCGGCGCATGCGGGGCGGCGAGGGCGATGATCGTCGATTCGAGGCCGCTGCTTTCCACGATCAGAAAATCGCTGGAAACTTCGTCGAGCGGGTAGGGGAGATTTTTTTCCAACTGCAACCGCACCATGCCGGCCAGCTCGTCCCGCTCGGTCGCGGGCAGTTTCAGTCCTTCGATGACCAGCGCCTCGCAAGGCAGGGCCAGATGTACCGGGCAACCGGCTGGCAATAGTGGGGCGATCTCGGCCAGCGTGGCCGCCGTCTGAGGTGGGGTCGCTCCATGGTGCAACCGCCAGCCTTCGGCGGCGGGTGTCAGCAGAGCGAAGTCCGCGCCGGCTTTTGTCATTCTTTCCAAGAGAGGATTTGGGGCTGGGCGTTACCTTTACGGACAACGACTTCGAGTTGTCGAGAGACTTTCCCGGAACGACCTACGCTGGTGATGTGCAACGTCGGATCATTGTAGCTGACCAGGCTCGCGATCTCTTTGAATTGCGCCGGGGTGAGCCCGAGAAATTGCCGGACGACGTCGAGATTCTTGAAAATGTTGTCGTCCTCGGTGCCGTCGAGTCCGTCTTCGCCCTGCCGATATTGCACGAACTGCTGGATGCGCGTTTCGCTCAGGCCGGGCACCAGCCGGAGCGTTTCGATGTCCGCCGAACCGAGGTCGATCGGGCCCTGGCTGAAGATCGTCAGATCGTTCTCCCAGCCGGGTTGCGAGACCAGCGGGAGCGATTCCGCGACTTTGCTGATTTCCCGCACGCTTTGGAGTTCGCGATCCGCAGGCAAATATTCATCGTCTTTTTCGCGGCCGTTCAGGCGTTTGAGATCGTCGCCGTCCACGTAATCGAGCAGGCAATCGACGAACGCTTCCCGTTGCTGAAAATCCAGCCCGCGCCGCTCCAGCCATTGTTTGAGAATGATCAGTTTGCGCGGTTCCTCGCCGCGGAGCAGCCAGTTGATGTTGAGCTTGGCACCTTCGCTGATCATCTGGACGCGGTAGCTCATGCCGGTCGCGAGCGTTTCCTCGGGCAGCGGCGTGCGCAGCGAGACGCGGGGATGCAGGGCGAGCGCCGCGCCGGAGTGCGCCATGGCCCGCGCTTCGAGGGCGCGGTTGGCGTCGCCGTGCAGCGCGATGCTGTCGTTGATCCAAGTCGCCCAGCCGAAGACCGCGGCGGATAGCAGCAGCAACGCCCACAGGACGAGCAGCAGCGCCGAGGCGCGGGGCAGGGGAGGGGCGGTTTTCATGGCTGCATGCGCGCCGCGGCGATGGGCACGATGGCCTCGATCGGTGGTTCGTCGGCGCGTTTCCATAGGCGCACGCGGACGAGATCCGGCCGGCGCTGGGGATCTCTCCAAGCGTCCTGCCAGGCGTTGATTTGCCGGTCGAAATAGCGGACCTCAAACGCCGCCATCGGACGGATGAGCGGCACCCAATTGTAGGCGGCGGTCCCGGCGCCGCGGGTGGGTTCGGTCGTCTCGATCGCGGCGAGGGGATCGATGAAGCGGCGGCGCAGGCCGAGTTCCGTCTCGCGCGACTGCGCGCTCACCGGCTGCACGGTCATGGTCACTTGAAACTCGCCCGCGGCCGCGGTGGTGAGCAGCCCCGCGCCGGCCGAACATTTCCAGGTGAGTTCGTCATTCGAGAGATTTTGGAATTTGAAGGGCTGGCCGGAGAGCGCGTCCTTTTCGGTGGGGGGCAGGTCGTTGAGCTGCGTTTCGAGGAGGCGGATGACGCTCTGCAGCGCATCGCGTTCGTCGGTTAGTTCGGTCGAGTACCGGATGACGGTGAGATTCGTGGAAAGGAAACGGTAGAGCGTCATCGCCACCATCCCGATGATCATCGTGGCAATGATGACTTCGAGCAGGGTGAACGCGTGTGAGTTACGGGACACGCGGCTGGACATAAAAAATCAATTCTTTGGATTGCTCCTCGCCGCCGCTTTTCCAGCTCACGCGCAAGTTGACCGCGAGCAGCCCGGTCAGCTCTTCCTTCCGCTCGTTGATCTTCTTCAAAGCGCGCGTCGTCTGTTCGAGCTTCATCCCGGCGAACGGTTCCTTGAGATCTTCGGTGATCGCTTTGTCGAGCGGGATGACGCCCGCTTCGACTTCGGCCATCCGGTTTTGCAGGACGCGGCGGGCGCGCTGGTCCTCGACTTTGAACTGCTCGGCGGCCAGGCAAAAGCTGACGCACCGTCCGAGCGTAATCACGCCGAGCGCAAAGATGGCCACGGCGAGCATCGCCTCAAGCAGGACAAAACTGTGCCGGCGGGCCGATCGCGGTGGGCGGATCATGGAATTTCGGACTCCACGAAGATTCCGCGCGCGGTCAGTGGATCGTATCTCACCAGCCACTTTCCGTTCGAGCCCTGGTAGAGAATCTCGGCCGGTTCGCAAATGCCGTTGCTCCAGAAGATCCATTCATCGGGCGGGGTTTTCATCAATGCTGCCGGGCGCCGGAGTTCGAAGCTTTCCTCGTCTTCAAATACGAGGCGCTCCTCCGGCGTTTCGGGCGTGCCGCCGGATTCCGCCCGCTTTTCTGCGACGAGCGTGATCCCTTCGCGATCCCAAACCAGCGCGTAGCCGCGTTGTTCCGAGGTGCTGCGGACGCGAGCCGTGGAGACCAGCGCATCGAGCCGTTCGAACGATCGTTTGAGGCGTTGTTCCGCGAGCAACCCGGAAATGCTGGGCACCGAGAGCATGATGATCATTACTCCGATGGCCAGCGCGAGGAAGATTTCGAGGAGCGTAAATCCGGCGTTGCGATGGGGAAGCACACCGAACAGCTAGCACGGGGAGCGACCGCAGGAAAACCCTCAATTTCGCTGGGGTTCCGGGGGTTGACCCGCTTCGTGTCTGCTGTTACTAGCCCCTCCGTGTCCCGCCTCCTTCCTGCCCTTTTTCTCGTTCTTGGCGGCGCTGCCCTTGCACAGAATCCGCCGTCACCTTTGCCGGTTCCCGGCGCCCCGCCCGTGCCGACGCAACTGCCGGGCACGTCCACTGGGATTCGCCTGCAGTTTCCGAATACCGACGTCAAGGAAGTGCTCAGCTTTTACGAACGGCTGACGAAAAAGCGGCTGATCATCGACAATCAAGTGCAGGGCACGGTGAATATCGTCGTCGCCGGTGAAGTCCCGCTGGAGGAAGCGGTGCGGATCATCGAGATCAATTTGCTGCTCAACGGTTTTACCCTCGTCCCCGTCGAGCGCAGCAACATCGTCAAGGTCATCGGCGCCGGGAAAAATCCGCGCGCGGCGGCGATCCCGATTATTTCGGACGAACTCCTCCTGCCCGAAGGCGAGCAGGTCGTCACTTTCCTCGCCAAGCTCAAGTACGCCGATCCGTTGGAACTTCAGCAGATGCTCGCCACCTACATCGTGCAGGCCCCGGGCAATTACACCAACGTCACTGCGCTGCCGAAATCGCAGGCCATCCTGATCACGGAAAACACCGCGACCATCCGCGGGGTCTTGCGCGTGCTGCGGGAAATCGACGTGCCGCCGGCCGAAGTGGTCAGCGAATTTATCGCGCTCGAACGCGCTGACGCGAGTGACGTGCTGGAAAAGCTCACCGCCATTTTTGAGAAGCAGCCGAACCAGGCTTCGGCGTCCGTTCCCGGACGGCCGGCGGCGAATCCCGCCGCCGGGCTGCCGCCCGGAGCGCCGGCGATTCCGGGAGCGACCGCCGAAGTGACCGCGCCGGGCACGCTGGAGATTCGCGGCGGCGCGCTTTCCGAGGATTCGATTATCATCGGGAAAATCAAGCTCACCGCCGACATCCGCACCAATCGCATCCACGTGGTCACCCGTCCGGTGAACATGCCGTTTGTCCGCAAGCTCATCACCGAATTCGATTCGACCGCGGAGTTTGGCGAGCCGGTGTCCCGCCCGCTCAAGTTTGTCTCCGTCGGCGATGTCCTCGACGTCGTCGTCAAGGCGATCAGCGAACCGGGGGTGAAGGAGGATGGCGGCGGGGCGGCGGGCACGCCGGCGGGTTCGGGTGGCACCGGTCGCACAACCGGCGGCGGCGGAGGAGGCAGCGCGTCGGGCGGCTTCGGCAACACCAGCGGCGGCTTCGGTGGTGGTGGTGGTGGGTTGAACGTGTCCGAAGGATTGGCGACCGAGGAAGTAGATACCCGGCCCGAGGCGCGGATCGTCGGCACGACCAAAATCATCGCCGACAAAAACGCCAACGCGATCATCGTCATCGGCGGCGCCGATGCCCGGGCCAAAGTTTTCAGCCTGCTCGATTATCTCGATCAGCGCATTCCGCAGGTGATGCTCCACACCGTCATCGGCGAGCTGAATCTTAATGAGCGTGAGCAGTTCGGGGTCGAATACATCATCCGGAGCAGCGGTCTCGGTCTCAGCCCGATCGTCGTCAACCCCGGGACGGATAATGGCAACGGCACGGACACGGGCACCGGCGATGACGGCACGGGCACCGGCGCGTCCACTCCCGTGACCACCCCGGTCATCGGCGGCGGCCGTAACTCCAGCGATCTCGTGAATCTCTCCAGCGGGCGCGGACTTCTCAACCTGAACAACCTGCTCAACCAGGACACCGTCCGCGCCGTGGCGGCCGCCGGCGGCAGCGGCCTCACCGGGTTCGTCACCGCCGGCAACAGCCTCACCGCCATTGTCAACGCGCTCGAAAACACCAATCGCTTCCGCGTCGTCTCGCGCCCCAGCGTTTTCACCCGCAACAACAAAAAAGCGATCATCGCCTCCGGTCAGGAAATCCCGGTGCCGACGAGCATCATCAGCTCGCCGAACAGCGTCACCAATTCAGGAATTGCCACGCAGTCGCAGGTCCAGTTCAAGAACGTCACGCTGCAACTCGAGGTTGTGCCGCTGATCAATTCCGACCGCGAAGTCTCGCTCGATATTCTGCAAAAGGTGGACGAGATCTCCGGCTCGACGCGGATCGATAACAACGACATCCCGACCATCGCCACGCGCTACGTGAAGACCAGCGTCTCGGTGCCGAACGAAGGCACGCTCGTGCTCGGCGGCCTGATCAAGCAAAGTCAGAACCGCACCAAATCCGGCATTCCGTGGCTCAGCAACATCCCGGTCCTCGGTTACCTCTTCAGCAATACAATCAAGGAAAAGATCCGCACCGAACTCGTCATTCTCATTCGTCCGGTGGTCAGTTGGGCGCCGCCGGAATCCATCCAGATCCGCGAGCGCGCCCAGGAGTTTTTGAACATGGACCCGGATGTCGAAGCGACGCTTTTCCCGCGCGGGACCCGCCAGGAGGCTGCGCCCGAGCTGCCCGTCCGGAAAGCGACCGCCGTCGAGGTGAGGAAAACGAAGGCGCAGAATACTCGGGCGATGCCCGCGTTTCGCCGATGACGGGTGCCAGCCCGATGAACTCGCGGAAGCCGCTCCTCGATATCCTCCTCGCCGCCGGCGCGGCGGACGAGGACGCCGATGAACTCGCCGCGCTGCAGACGGCGCCCGGCGGGAGCTGGGTCAATGAAGTGTTGAACTCCGGCAAGCTCGATGAGGCGAAGTTCACCGCCGAACTCGCCCGGCATTTTCACGCTCCGTTGGAGAACATCGAGCACACGAGGATCGACCGAAAAGTCCTGCAAATTCTGCCCAGCCGCTTCGTCTTCAAATACCAGATTCTTCCCATCGCCGCGACCGAGACCGACGTCCGCCTCGCGACCTACGATGTCTTCAATCTCGGCGCGCGCCGGCACGCCGCGCAGCAACTCGCCGGCAAACAGATCGAGTGGGTGCTCGCCCCGCGCGGACCGTTGCTGCGCACGATCAAGACGCTCTACGGCGTCGGCGCGGAAACCTTCGACGAAATCCTCCAGTCCACGCGCACCTACGACAGCGAAAACCGCGACGTTGCACAGGACATCACCAGCGACGATCCCGAGGCCAGCGTCGTCAAGTTCGTCAATCAAATCATCCGCGAAGCCATCCACGAACGCGCCACGGACATTCACGTCGAGCCGCTCGAAAACGATCTCCGCATCCGCTACCGCATCGACGGGATCCTCCACGAAGTCGCCGTGCCGCCCCAACTCCGCGTCCTCCAAAGCGCCATCATCTCGCGCCTCAAAGTGATGGCCCACATGGACATCGCCGAACGCCGCCTGCCGCAGGATGGCCGCATCAATCTCAACACCAGCAGCGGTTTCATCGACGTCCGCGTCTCGACCATCCCGACCGTGAACGGCGAAAGCATCTCGCTCCGTCTGCTCTCCCGCAGCGAGACACTGACCTTCGGCGTCGAGCGCCTCGGCATGAGCGACGCGCACGTCCGCACCGTCAAGACGCTGCTCCAGCAGCCGAACGGCATCATCCTCGTCACCGGTCCGACTGGCTCCGGAAAATCGACTTCGCTCTATTCCTTCCTCAGCTCGATCAACGCCGTCAGCCGCCGCATCATCACCATTGAGGAGCCTGTCGAATATCGCCTTCCCGGGGTCAGCCAGATCGACGTCAAAGCCGAGATCGGTCTGACCTTTGCCAATGGTCTGCGCGCCATCCTGCGGCAGGATCCGAACATCGTCATGGTCGGCGAAATCCGCGATTTCGAGACCGCCGAGATCGCCATCCGCGCCGCCATGACCGGCCACCTCGTCTTTTCCACGCTGCACACGAATGACGCCGTCAGCGGTATCACGCGGCTGCTCGACATGGGCATCGAGCCGTTCCTGCTCGCCAGCGTCGTCCGCTGTTTCCTCGCGCAACGCCTCGTCCGCACCATCTGTCCAGACTGCAAAGAGGAGGCCGGCTATCCCCTCGACTACCTCCGCGAAATCGGCGCGCCGTTTCCGGACGACATGAAATTTTACCACGGCCGCGGCTGCGAACATTGCCGCCAGACCGGCTACCGTGGGCGCGCCGCGATCTACGAAATCTGCATGGTCAACGAACCGTTGCGCCGACTCATCATCCGCAAGGAAACGGGCAGCGTGATGAAACAGCGCGCCACGCTGGACGGCATGGAAACCCTGCGCCAGGACGGCTGGCGCCGCGTCCTGCTCGGGCAGACGACGATCGAGGAAGTCGTGCGCGTGACCCAGCAGGATGAGGCAATGACGGAGACGGATTAGCGACGGCACTTTCTCCAAGGCTTGATCGGGTCGCGGATTTGAATGGCGCAACACGGGGTGGACGTTTGCGTCACGGTGTTGCAGCGTCGCCGGATGCCCGCTGACATCTTGAAGGTTCTATTGCTGCCACTGGCCCTGTTTGTCGTGCTGTTCGGGATGGGGTTGAGTCTGACGATCGCGGATTTCCGGCGGGTGTGCGTCGCACCGTTG
Organism: Chthoniobacterales bacterium; assembly: GCA_038325425.1. Classification (GTDB taxonomy): domain Bacteria; phylum Verrucomicrobiota; class Verrucomicrobiia; order Chthoniobacterales; family Chthoniobacteraceae; genus Chthoniobacter. The sequence continues at coordinate 13,644 of JBBQIZ010000016.1, read as the reverse complement.
GCCAAGCTGGTGGGGCTGGCCTGCCAGATCTTGCTCCTGCCACTACTCGCGCTGGCGGTGATTTGGGCGTTCGGGCTGAAGTCGGAGTTGGCGGTGGGATTGATGCTGCTGGCCGCCTGTCCCGGCGGACCGACTTCCAACTTGATCTCTCACCTGGCCCGCGGGGATGCCGCTCTTTCGGTGACCTTGACGGCGGTGTCGAGTGTCCTGACGGTGTTCACTCTCCCGTGGATCATGGGATGGGCGTTGCAGTATTTCATGGGGGCTGGGGAAGAGATCGCGCTTCCGTTCGGCAAGACCATGGTTCAACTCGCTCTGGTGACCATCCTGCCGGTTGCGCTCGGGATGACGGTGCAGAGATTGCGACCCGCAATGGCGGTACGGATGGGGCGGCCGGCCAACGTCGTGTCGGTGGTGTTTCTCGCGGCGGTGATCGGCATGGCCGTGGCGCGCGAGAAGGACTTGCTCGTTCAGATCGTCCTGGCGGGCCCGGCCGCCGTGGCCTTGAACGTTCTCGCGATGACGATGGGATTTTTAATGGCTCGATGGTTCCGACTTTCGCTGCGCCAGCGGATCACGATTTCGGTGGAGACTGGCATCCAGAATGGAACGCTGGCATTGGGGATCGCACTGGGGATTCTGGAAAACGCCCGGATTGCCATGCCGGCGGTGGTTTACAGTCTGTTCATGTTCGTGACTGGAGCGGTTGTGATTGCACGGTTCGGCTGGTGGGATGGAAGGCGCGCGAACCGAGGGATCGGTGTGGCGGTAATCAGTCCGATCGCAGAGTGATTGGAAGCAACGTTGCGTGAACCCAGAGAAGATCACGCTCATTGGCAAGATGAAGTCCGCCGCTGGCGCGGCGGCAACTGCTCCGACCGGGGAGGCTTCTCCCTCGTGTGATTTTATATGACATATATTGTATGATGTTATAGATATGTCGTTGTCGGAGGGGTGGTTTTGGAGCTGTGAATAACTTGTGTGGATTTTCCCCTGCCGATTTCTAACGATCAAAATCGCCGGACTTATTCACAGCTGCCTGCGGATGCGCCCGCTTACCGGCCGCGTTTTGCGCTGATGAAGGGGCTGTCCATGGCCAGAAATCGCCACGGCAGATGCGTGGCCCTGGAAATGCCGACCCGAATGTCGCTCACCCAATCGCGCTCAGGAACCAATCCGTTTCGACGAAAGCCGGCACCCGGACTGGCGCACAGATCCCGGCCATGATCGCGCCCGTCGATGGCCATGGCGATGGTCAGTTTTCCTGGTCCGGAGCAAAGACTCTGGTTGGGACGCGGTCCACTCGCTCCCGATCCATCCAGCCGCGATCCACCCGTTTGCGGAAATCGGCGACGGCGCATCAGCGGAATCCCGCGGATCGGTTGCAGCGCGCGGATGAGGACGAATCCGTCTTCGGTCCCGCCTTTCACGAGCACGTTGAAGAGCCAATACATGCCGTAGTTGAAATAGACGTAGGCCGCGCCGGGTTGCTGGCTGGCGATGAATGCCCGGGCTGACGGACGCGCAAATGTGTGGCAGGCCTCGTCGCCGACCGCCGCGTAGGCCTCGGTTTCGACGATGACGCCGGCGCACGATTTCCAGACCAGCTCGCAGCCGATCAGCTCGCGGGCGCAGGTCACCGGATCGCGCTGGAAAAACGCCCGGTCGATCATTTCCGGCTCGCTCACAGCCCCGTCGGATGGTCGATGAATTCCCACGACACGCCGCAGCGTTTGGCGACGTGTGCGGCGAGCGCTTTGACCCCGAAGGTCTCGGTCGCGTAGTGGCCCCCGTAGAACAGATTCACGCCGAGTTCCTCGGCGGCGGTGTAAGAATGATGCGGGCCTTCGCCGGTGATGAACGTGTCCACACCCTCAGCCGCCGCCCGTGCGATTTCCCCGCCCGCGCCACCAGTCACCACGCCGATCCGCCGGATCTTCGAGGGTCCGCCCGGACTCAGGTGCGGCTTGCGGCCCACGGCCTTCTCGAGTCGGCGCGCCAGCTCCTGACGCGTCAGAATCACTCGGGCCTGCAAGCCGATTGCCTGCCCCTTCGAGTGGAAAAAGGGCGTGCATTTTTTCAATCCGAGCGCCCGGCACAGGAGCGCGTTGTTGCCCACCACCGGGTGCAAATCCAAAGGCAGATGCGAGCTGTAAATCGCCAGATTGCCGTCCAGCGCGGTCTTGATTTTCCGCCGCGTCGCGCCCGTCACCGGCTGCACACCATTCCAGAACAGCCCGTGATGCACGAGCAGCAGATCGATGCCCTGCTCGACCGCGCGTTCGATCGTCCACGCACATGCGTCCACCGCCGCGCCGACTTTGCGCACCTTTCCCGAATTCTCCACTTGGAGCCCATTCCAGGCGCCGGAATAATCCGCGACCGCGCTGTGGCGCAGATACCGGTCGAGATGCGTGACGATGTTGGTGAGATTGGACATAAGCGAAAACTTTACGGATTGCTTCCCGGCATGATCCTCGCTAATTTCCTAGCAGGGTCATGGTAGGGCGATTTTTGAACTTCAACCCCCACTGTAGAACATGCCAACGATTGAAACCAACCCTTCGAGCGCGACCACCACACACTCCTGCCCGCTCTGCGGCGTGCCGCTCAGTCCGGATAGACTCAACGCCTGCGAAAAATGCGACTGGGTCGCGACCAGCGCAGAGCAGCCATCCGGCGGCACCTTCCGGGATCGCACCGCCGTCGCCCTCAGCGTCATCCCCGGCCTCGGCCACATCTACAAAGGCCACCGCCTGAGCGGCGCGCTTTACATGCTCGGCGCCGCCTTCGCGATCTTCGCGGCCATCGTCGCCTCCACCGCCACCGCCGGCTTCGGCATCCTCCTCCTGCCGCTCTACTGGCTCGGCGTCATGCTCCAGGTCTTCTACCTCGAAGATCTCGTGGTCGGCGGAAAAAGGCCGCGCTGACGGCGGCGGCCCGCGCGGAGTGGATGATTTGCATTGCTGCGAGCGACGCCTTGCGCTGAATTCGCCCGCTCTCCGCAACTCGTCCCTACCCCATCTATTCTATGCTCTCCGCAGGCATCGTCGGCCTTCCCAACGTCGGCAAATCCACCCTCTTCAACGCCGTCACCAAAACCCAGAAGGCGCAGGCCGCAAACTACCCCTTCTGCACCATCGACCCGAACGTCGGCGTCGTCACCGTGCCCGACCCGCGGCTCGCCGTCCTGAGCAAACTCTCCCACTCGAAGAAGCTCGTCCCGGCGGCCATCGAGTTTGTGGACATCGCTGGCCTGGTCAAAGGCGCGAGCGCCGGCGAAGGCCTCGGCAACCAGTTCCTCAGCCACATCCGCGAAGTCCACGCCATCGTCCAGGTCGTGCGCTGTTTTGAAGACGCCGACATCCATCACGTCTCGGGAACCGTCGATCCGGTGCGCGACATCGAAGTTATCAATACCGAGCTCATCCTCGCCGACCTCGCCGCCGTGCAGAAACGTTCCGATCGCCAGGCCAAAGCCGCGCGCACCGGCGACAAAGCCGCCAAAGCCGAGATCGCCCTCTGCGAAAAACTCATCCCACATCTCGACGCTGGCAAACCTGCCACCACCCTCGTCCTGACCGACGAAGAAACGAAGCTCCTGCGCGACTTCTTCCTCCTCTCCGGCAAACCCACCATCTTCGCCTGTAACGTCGCCGAAGCTGACCTCGCCACCGTCGTCTCCCTCGTCGAAGGCTCGCGCGACAACGAAGGCGTGCCGCCCTCGGACAACGTCGAACTGACCGATGCCGCCCGCTGGGTCAGCGCCGTGCAGGATTACGCCCGCTCCCATTTCGGCACCGAGGCCGTCGTCATCAGCGCGCAGATCGAGAGCGAACTCGCCGGGCTTTCCGACGAAGAAGCCTCCGAATATCTGCAAGGCATCGGCGTCGCCAGCAGCGGCGTCGGTTCCCTCATCCGCGCCGTTTATCACCTCCTCGGCCTGCGCACCTACCTCACCACCGGCGAGCAGGAAACCCGCGCCTGGACGATCAACGCCGGCGACAAAGCGCCCGCCGCGGCCGGCGTCATCCACAGCGATTTCGAGCGCGGCTTCATCGCGGCGGAAGTCGTCCACTTCGACGACCTCATCACCCTCGGCTCCAATGCCAAGGCCCGCGAAGCCGGCAAACTGCGGATCGAAGGCAAGGAATACGTTGTCAAAGACGGCGACGTCGTCGAGTTCCGGTTCAACGTGTAGGTTGCCAGACAGCCTCGGGACCGGTAACACTTCGCCCATGCGCAACCTGACCGCCATCCTCCATCGCGGCGAACCCGACGAGGGCGGCTTCTGGGCCACCTGTTTGGAAGTGCCGGGGGCCAATGGCCAGGGCGAAACCGAAGAAAAATGTCTGCGCGATCTCGCCGCGGCGGTGAAGCTGGTAATCCAAATGAATGAAGAGGAAGCGCTGCGGGATGATCCGACGGCCGTGAAACTGACACTCGCGGTTGCGTGAAACGGCGGGAATTGGTGCGGCATCTGGAGGCGGGCGGTTGTCGGTTGCTCCGCGAAGGCGGCAGTCATGCGATTTACACCAATCCGACCACCGGCATCCGCGAAGCCGTTCCGCGGCATCCCGAAATCAATTTCCGCGGAGGGATATTTTTCGGGAAAGTGTCTAAAGTTGCGCAATTTCGGAACTCCGTAACCGTCGTTCCGGAGTCGCGGAACGTCGTCGAGGAGCGGCGGAATACGTCCCGGATTCGAGGAACGTCATCGCGGAGTCACCGTTTGCTCCTGGCAGCGCAGGATCACAGACGGAAGCGGGCCGTCGCTCTCCCGGTGGGCGGCGATCGGTAATTCGGCGCACACCGACAAACCCATTTACAACCCCGCATCACCCCTCCATCTTCCCCGCACTCATGACCCTTCGACTCTGGCCGATTGCTCTTGCCCTCGGTCTCCTCGTCTCCCCCGTGTTCGGTCAGCCGAACGAAATCCGCAAAAGCGTCGCCCGCGTCAACAGCACCGCGCAGGTGGCCAACTACCGCACCCCGTGGCTGCCCGGCCCGGTCGGCGGCGGCAGCGGCACCGGTTGGGTGGTCTCAAAGGACCGTCTCGTGACCAACGCCCATGTGGTCAGCAATTCCCGCTTCCTCACCGTCGAAAAGGAAAACGACCCGAAGAAATACATCGCCGAGGTCGAGCACATCGCCCACGACTGCGATCTGGCCCTGCTCAAGGTCCATGACCCTTCCTTTTTCAGCGGCACCAAACCGCTCCCGCTGGGCGGCATCCCGGCGCTGGAGTCGATGGTTACGGTCATCGGCTATCCGATCGGCGGCGAGCGAATCAGCGTCACCCAGGGGGTGGTCTCGCGGATCGATTTCCGCCCTTACACGCACTCGGTGATCGACTCTCATCTCACCATCCAGATCGACGCGGCGATCAACCCCGGCAACAGCGGCGGCCCGGTGCTGCAAAATGGCAAAGTCGTCGGCGTGGCTTTTCAGGGCTTCTCTGGCGATGTCGCGCAGAACGTCGGTTACATGATCCCGACGCCGGTCATCCAGCACTTCCTCGATGACATCAAGGACGGCAAATACGACCGCTACATGGATCTCTCCATCGGCATCGCCAACACCCTGAACCCCGCGAAACGCAAGGCGCTCGGCCTCGCCGACGACGACCGCGGGGTGATGGTGAGCAGCGTGCAAAGCGCCGGCGTCTGTGCCGGGAAGGTGCTGGTCGGCGACGTGCTGCTGGCCATCGACGGTCACGAGATCGCCAGCGACGGGATGCTGGAACTCGACGGTGAGCGGGTGCTGATGAGCGAAGTGGCGGAGCGGAAGTTCCTCGGCGACAGCGCGAAGCTCTCGATCTTACGGGACCGAAAGCCACTGGAGGTCGAGGTGAAATTCGACCGCGCCTGGCCCCACCTCATGCAGGCCAATGCTTACGATCTGCAGCCGGCGTATGTGCTTTTCGGTGGCCTGCTCTTCCAGCCGCTGTCCCGCAATCTGCTCGGGACGTATCAATTCACGAGCGACCGGGTCAATTACTACTACGACCACTACGTCACCAAGGAACTCTACAAGGAACACCCGGAGATCGTGGTGCTGAGCAGCATCCTGCCCGATCCGATCAATACCTATCTGACCGAATTCCGCGAAGGCATCGTCGAGGAAATCAACGACAAGAAAATCCACACGCTCAAGGATGTGGCCGAGGCCTTTACGGCCACCCCGGACTTTTATGTGATCAAGTTCGTCGGCTATGCGCGGCCGCTGGTCCTCGAGCGCAGCGCCGTCGAAGCCGCGCGCGAACGCATCCAGCAGCGCTACAACGTGCTGAAGGAGCAAAACCTCACGACCAGCGAATTCAACGCCGCCTCCCTCTAAAATGCGCCGCTCCCTCTTTCTCGTCGCCTGCCTCTTCGTCCCGCTCCTCGCCGCCCGCGCCGAGGAGGTGAAAGCCGAGGCGCCGCTTTCGGTGGTCCGGGTCAACGTCACCAATCAATCTTGGGACTTCGGGCGGCCGTGGGGGAAAAAGCCGCCTTTTTCCCGGCGCGCCATCGGCACGGTGCTGACCGGGGGCCGGGTGCTGGTCACGGCGGAACTGGTCGCGAATGCCAATTACGTCGAACTCGAAACGGCCGAGGGCGGACAAAAGGTGCCGGCGACGGTCGAGGTCGTGGATTACGAGGCGAATCTCGCGCTGCTCAAGACGGACGATCCGAACTTTCTCAAAGCGTTTCAGCCGATCGAGGTCGGCCCGGCACACGTCGGTGACCTGCTTTCGGTCTGGCAATTGGAAAGCACCGGCACCCTGCTCGTCACCCAGGGCCCGATGACGACCGCCGAGGTCACCCGTTACCCGATCGATGACTCCCCTCTCCTCGTCTATCGCGTGACCTCGCCACTGCAATTCCGCGACAGCAGCTTCACCCTCCCGGTGATCAAGGACGGCAAACTCGCCGGCCTGATCATGCGTTACGACAGTGCGACGAACAACGCCGACGTCCTGCCCGCACCGGTCATCGCGCATTTCCTGGAAGACGCCGCGAAGGCACCCTACGAAGGTTTCCCGCGGGTCGGGATCACGTCGTCCTCGACGCGCGACCCGCAGTTCCGCCGCTTCCTCGGTTTGAATGGCGAGACCCCCGGTGGGGCGTACATCGCGGATACCCTGCGCGACGGGCCGGCCGCCAAAGCGGGCGTCGAGAAGGGCGACGTGCTGCTCGCCGTGAATGGTCTGCCCGTCGATCAGGACGGCAACTACCGGGATCCCGATTACGGGAAGATCGCCATCGCGCATTATTTTTCGACCCGGCACTTCGTGGGCGACACGCTCAAGTTTACGATCTTCCGCAAGGGCGAGAAAAAGGAAGTGGACGTGACGCTCGGGCGGCGGCCAGTCGAGAGCTACGTCATCGAGCCTTACGTCATCGATCGCGCGCCGAAGTTCTACATTCTTGGCGGCCTGGTGCTGAGCGAACTGTCGCGCCAATACCTCAAGGAATTCGGGAACGACTGGCAGAAAAAGGCGCCGGAAGAGTTCGTCTATTTCGACCGGCAGCAAAACGAGCTCTTCAAGGACGGGCCGAAGAAGCTCGTCTTCCTCAACCGCGTGCTGCCCTCGGAGCTGACCGTCGGTTATGAAGATCTGGCGCAACTCATCGTCACGAAGGTCAACGGCGAGCGCCTCGAAAGCCTCGCCGATCTCCCCGCGGCACTGGCCAAAGCGAAGGACGGCCTGCACAAGATCGAGTTCGATGGCGAACCCGGCGTGATCTATCTCGACGCCGCGCTCGTGGCCGCCTCGTCCGGCGAGTTTCAGCAGAAATATCGCCTGCCCGCGCTGCAGCGGATCGAGTGATCCGCAGGCCGACTGTTCCCTGATCGGCACCTTTTCCCGCTCGCGCCGGGGCCGCCCGGCGCTCATTTTTTCGTGCCTCCGAAGCCTGACCGCCAGCCATGAGCGAAGAAAAACCGCACAGTGAAGCCGCGAAAATCGCCGGCTATTCCTACCTCCACCTCTTCGCGCACGACGGCCAGATCACCGACTCCGAGCTGTCCTTTATTCGCAAGCTCGCCCTGCGCGACACCAAAGTGGACGACGCCGAGCTCGAGGTGCTGGACAACATCACCAAGCGGCTGAATCAGGAGCGCGTCTCGGCGGAGGCATGGGAGGAGATCAAGCGCTTCCGCCACAAATACGGCCTGAAGCCGCTGCCGTAGCGACTGCCAGGCGGGCTAAATCCGCTCCAGCACGACCGCACCTTGGGCGGCGCTGGCGGCGGTGTGAAAATGCGTGAGGCCAATAGCCAGCGCATCGGCGGCATCGGCGGGCGGCGTTTCCGTCAGCCCGAGGAGCGCGCGGACCATGAAGCCGATCTGCCCTTTATCCGCCGCGCCGCGCCCGACGACGGACTGCTTCACCCGCCGCGGCGCATATTCGTAGATCGGCAATCCTCGCGCCGCCGCGGCGAGCAATGCCGCCCCGCGCGCCGCGCCGAGCGTGATCGCCGTGCGATGGCTTTGCACAAAGATGATCCCCTCGACGACGGCACACTCCGGCTGATGTTCCGCGATGAGGGCGGCGATGCGCTCATGGATTACGACCAGGCAGCCCGAAGGCAGGAGCTTGGGAGCGTTTTTGATCGTCCCGTAAGTCACCGCCCGCACCTTGACCCCGGTCTTTTCCAGCACGGCGAAACCGGTGCCGCGCAAGGAGGGATCAATCGCCAGGATACGCTGCACGGGGGGACTCGCGACGGTCATTCGGCAGATCCGCCCGGAACCTCAGCGGAAGATCTGCCCGACCAACTCCTCAATGTCGTGATCGGTGAAGATGCTCAGCGCAAGATAGACGAGACCGAGCAGGCCGATCGCAAAGAGCGTGTAGAGGATGCGCAGGCCAAAACGCGCCCGGCGAAGGCGCCGCACTTCCACGTGATGGACGGCGATATCGACGTTCTGCCGGGCGATGATGCCGCGGAGGACGTCGTTGTCCTGGTTCAGTTTCGCCTCGGAGTTGGCTGCCGCGAGACGCTCGGCTTTGGCTCGCAACTGGTGGCTTTCCAGCAATTCCGCCCGCAAGGTTTGTTCCGTGGCCGCCAGCATCTGCACTTCGGCAGTCCTCTCCTCCAGCCCCCCGGCGAGGCGCGCCTGCTCGATCGTCAACTCCGCCACCCGGTTCCGCAGATCGAGCAACTCGCAACCGCCGTCGGTCTGGACCAAATCGTGACGCAGCGTTTCGACCTCGGCGCGGAGTTGCGCTTGCACTTCGTCCAGTCGCTCATTCTCCGCCACCGCCGCCCCCATCTGTCCGCGGAGTTCCTGCTGGGCCGCCGCTCTCCGGTCCTCGATTTCCGCCGCCTCATTGAGCAACTGCTGCGCGGTTCCCAATTCGCGGAGCAGGCCGGCCTTTTCCGCATGCAGCGTCGCCAGTTCCGCTTCGATACTCGCGAGCGATTCGCCCAACCCGGAATTCAGCATCTGCACCGAACTCAGCTCGCGTTCGCGGACCTCGAGTTGCGTTTCGGTCGCGGTGAGACGCTCGCGACCGAGGGCCAGGTCGTTGGTGTGCTGCTCGCGCAACGCCGTGTTTTCCTCCTCCGTCGTTTCCAGCGCCGTGGCCAGGGCGGCGGCTTGCGCTTCGACGGTCTGGATGCGCTGTCTGGCTTGGGAAAGTTCGTTTTTGAGATGCTGCCGGTCGCCGCGAAAGCTCTTGATCTCCGCCTGCGCATGCGTCGCGCTCGTCCTGATGCGTTCACATTCCTCGAGCGCTTTCTTGAGCTGCGCCCGGAGGCGCTCGATCTCGTGCCGGGCAACATCGAGCGATCCATCCGCATCATCCTCCGTCTCGACCGCGAATGACTCCCGATTCCGCAGCCCGTTCGGCCGCAAGGAACTGACTTCGGGCACGGTCATCTTGTGATCGCAAACCGGACAATTCGTCGTCAGTCCCGCCCCGGATTTTTCGACTACCATTCGCTGCCCGCATTGCGAGCATGCAAATTTGATATCGGCACTGAGTGCAATCATGTCGTCCCTCATTCCTGAAGGTGCATTTAGCGGGAGGGTTGGTCGTTGGTCAAAGAAAAATCTTGTGCGGACCACCGCATTTCCAGCGCCTGCCGGGCGTCCCCTTGGGGCGAATTTTCCGGGTGCCCTCCGGGGTGCCGCGGCGCAGCACCCTTGCCACCCGCCTCGTTCCCGGCGTATAAATCCGGCCATGATCGACTACATGCAAAAAGGAGGTCCGCTGATGTGGCTCATTTTGTTTTGCAGCGTGCTCGCCGGCGCGGTGTTTTTGGAGCGCGTGACGTACTTTCACCGCATCACCATTCGCGTGGGTGAATTCATGCGCGGGCTGGCCAATCTCATCCAGCAGCGGCGTTTTGCCGAGGCGCAGATGGAGTGCGCAAGTTCGCCCACCCCGGTCACCCGTGTCATCCACGCCGCGATCGTCCGTCATCAATCCACCCGCGCCGAACTGAAAGACATCGTGCAGGAAGCCGGCCAGCTCGAAGTGCCCCGGCTCGAGCGCCGCCTCGGCATCCTCGCCACCATCGCTTTCGTCGCACCGCTCATCGGCCTGCTCGGCACGGTCGTCGGCTTGATCGAATCCTTCGTCACCATTTCCTCGCAGAGCGGTTTTGCCGGCGCGACCGACATCGCCAGCGGGATTTACCAGAGCCTGCTCACCACCGCCGCCGGTCTGGTCGTCGCCATCCCCTGCGCCGTCGGTTACAGCTACCTCTCCTCCCGCGTGAATACCCTCCTCCACGACATGGAACGCGCGGGCATCGAGATCGTGAATCTCATCTCCGAGAACCGCCACGCGCCCAGTCCCGAGATCATCGAGTTCGGCCCTCAGCAGACGCGTGTCCAGCGCCACAGCGCGGATTGAACTCAGCCTGCTCCGGTCTGCTTCTCCCCGGATGAAACTCACCCGCACCCTCCAGTTTAATCCGGCGCTCTTCGCGATCATCCCGCTGGTTAATGTCCTCTTTTTGGTGGTCTTCTTCTTCACTCTGAGCGCCCGGTTCGTCCTCCAGCCCGGTCTGGCGGTCACCCTGCCCTCCTCCTCCTTCACCCTCAGTCCGCGGGCGGATGCGCAGATCATCAGCGTCACGGCCGCACCCGTGCCGACCATCTATCATCGGGATCAGCGGGTCAGTCTCGATGAACTCCGGCAGCGCCTCGCCGAGAATACCGTCAAAGATCGTGCGGTGATCCTGAAAGCCGATCGCAGCACGCCCTACGACCTCGTCGTCCAGATCACGGAAGAATCCCTGAAGCTCGGTTTTTCTGTGATTCTCGCGACGGGCTCCGAACAGAAATGAAGACCGCGCCGTCGGACCCCGATCTGACCTTCGTCTGGCCGGTGAAAAAGGGATTTCCGTTTGTCCTTTTCGTCTGCGTCGCCGGTTCACTCTTTGCGCACGCCGCCACGTTTTTCCTCTTCCAAGTCGTCTATCCGCAGCGCGTCACCATCCCCCAGCCCTCCCCGCACGTCAGCCTGCTCACCCCCTCGACGCCGGAAAACATCGCCCTCCTGCGCTGGATCGAAGCCGAAGACCCCGCCCTCATTGCCGGTGACAACTCCGTCAGCCCGCCCGCTCTCGCCAAAGTCCAGTACCGCCCGTCCTTCGCCACCCCGCGCACTGCCCCGCTCGGTGCTCCCGCGGAAAAGCCCATCGAAGTCCGCTTCCCTCCGGCCGTCGATCAACTCACCGTCCCCGGCCCTCCGGTGTCCGTCGCTCCCGTGTCGCGCACCCCGGCTCAGGCATCGACGTTCACCCGCTTCTCCGGTCTCCTGAGTGCTCGCCCGCTGATCGAGAACCCGCCATTGGTCTCGCGGCGGCAAACCGTGGGACCGATCATCCCCACGGTCCTGCTCGTCGGCGTCAGCGCCGAAGGCGACATCCGCTACCAGTTTCTCCAGCAGAGCTCCGGCGACTCCGCTTTCGATGAAATCGCCAGCGCGCATCTTCAGCGCCTGCGGTTTGCGCCTGCGGAGGTCGTCATGACCTGGGCCCACGCCACCATCGCGTGGGGAGCCGAGGTTTACGCGGAAGCGCGCACCGCCGCACCGCCTGATCCGGAAGACCGATGATCCCGATCACCCTCAGCTATCTGGTCCTCATCTATCTGGTCCTCATGCTGGGGCCGATCTTCGTCGTCTGGTTCTTCAATGAATGGCGCCGCCAGCGCCGGGAGCGCGCCGCCTTTCGGCACGTCATGCGCTGCTCCCTTTGCGCCTTCGAGTTTGCCGACAGCACCAGCACCCTGCTCCCGCGTTGCCCGCGTTGCGGCAGCCTGAACGAACGGTATAAACTTTCGCGGCTCTAAAATCCCGCACTTCGCGCTTCCCATCGCCGCGCCGCCGCGTGTATTCCCCGACATGGCAGCAAACTCTCCCTCGTCTCACCTCGACGACACTTTTTACAAGTCCGCCGACGCCTTTTTCCGCGAGCACGCCGGGCTCGGCCTGACCTACGACGACGTCACCCTCGCGACGCTCTATTCCGAGATCCTTCCCCGCGAGACGAACCTCGAAACCGTCCTCCACGAACGCCTGCGTCTCCGCATCCCGATCGTCTCCGCGGACATGGATACCGTCACCGAAGCCCCCATGGCCATCGCCATGGCGCTCCTCGGCGGCCTCGGATTGATCCATTGCAACCTCCCGGAGCGCGAGCAACTCAGCCAGGTCAGCCGGGTCAAAAACAACGTTCACGGCCTCATTCCTGATCCGATTGAAGTCACTGCCGATCAACTGATTGGAGATGTTCTTACGTTGGTCGAGCAGAAGAACTTTTCCTTCCGTACTTTCCCGGTCGTGGATGCGAACGGCGCTTTGATCGGCCTGCTCCCCGGTCATACCGTCCGCCCACGGTACGCCGCGACGAAGGTCGGCGACGCCATGACTCCGCGCGCCCAAGTGCAGACCATCCGCGAACGCGACCTCGGCAAAAACCCCATCGCCACCGCCGACAAATTCTTCAACGAACACATCGGCATCCACAAACTCCTCGTCGTCGATGACGCCGACCGCCTGCGCGGCCTCTTCACCATCAGCGACATCGAGCGCATCATGCAGGAGCGCCATTCGCAGTTAAAGCCGGCCCGCGACGAACACTTCCGCCTGCTCTGCGGCGCCGCCCTCACCGCCACCCGCAACTCCACCGGCGAGCTCGACCGCGACCGCATCCTCGCCCACATCGGCGGCCTCGTGGAGCGCGGCGTCGATGTCGTCGCCGTCTCCACCGCCCACGGATTTTCCAAAGGCGTCGGCGACACCGTCCAGCTCATCCGCGAAAACTTCCCCGATCTCCCCATCATCGCCGGCAACGTCACCAGCGGCGCCGGCGTCGGATACCTCGCCGACTGCGGCGCCAATATCATCAAGATCGGCCAGGGCCCCGGCTCGATTTGCACCACCCGCATCGTCGCCGGCGTCGGCATCCCCCAGCTCACCGCCCTCTACGTCTGTTCCAAGGCCGCCGAGCAAAAAGGCGTCCGCATCCTCGCCGATGGCGGTATCACGAAGAGCGGCGACATCGTCAAAGCCCTCACCCTCGCCCACGGCGTCATCTGCGGCGGCCTCCTCGCCGGCTGCCCCGAAGCCCCCGGCCAGCTCATGGAGATCAACGGCAAACTCTACAAACAATATCGCGGCATGGGCAGCCT
>JBBQIZ010000015.1:0-38243 GCA_038325425.1 Chthoniobacterales bacterium | reverse complement strand
CGCGGCTCGACGGCGCTCATCCAGACGGCGTTCCAGAGCGGTGCGGGGTAGCTGAGGCCCATGAGGGTGCGCTTCACTTTGAAGTCGAGGCTCATGTTTGCGTGCGAGACGGGGAGCCGCGCGGCGAGGAAGCGGATGCCTTCGTGGACGGGGCGGGGGACGAGCTTGGCGTAGAGCGCGGCTTTTTGCAGGGCGCGGAAGGGGTCGTAGCCGGCGAAGAGTTCGTCGCCGCCATCGCCGCCGAGCGCGACGGTGACGTGCTGGCGGGTGAAGCGGGAGAGCAGATAAGTCGGGAGGAGGGAGCCGTCGCCGAGGGGTTCGTCGAGCCGGCCGACGATCTCGGGGAGCAGCGCGACGGCGGCGTCGAGGTCGAGGATTTCTTCGCGATGCCGGGTGCCGAGGCGTTCGGCGACGAAGCGGGCGTGGGCGCTTTCGTCGAAGCTCGGTTCGTTGAAGCCGATGGCGAAGGTATTGAGCTGCCCGGCGGGGACGTGTTTCGCGGCGATCGCGGCGATGGCGGAACTGTCGATGCCGCCACTGAGAAAAACGCCGAGCGGGACATCGGACATGAGCCGCCGCTGGACGGCGCGCTCGAGGGTGGCGCGGAGTTCTTCCTCCAAAGCGGAGGGACGCGCTCCCGCGCGTCCGTCGCTCTCGGGAGGAGTTTGGGTCGCACTGGAGCGCGTCCCTCCGAGGAGGCGCTCGTCCGTTTCGAGGACAAATTCCCAATACCGCCAGGTCTTCAACTCCCGGCTCGCGAGGTCGTAGGAAAAGCTGCAGCCGCCAGGCAGTTTCCAGACACGCTCGTAGATGCTGCGCGGGGCGGGGACGTAGTTGTAAGCGAAGTATTTCTTGAGCGAGAGCGCGTCGAGATTGCGCGGGCAAACCGGATGCTGGAGCAGCGCGGGGAGTTCGCTGGCCCAGCCGAAGGTGCCGCCTTCGTGGAAGTAATAGAGCGGCTTTTTGCCGAAGCGATCGCGGCTGCCGAAGAGGCGCTTCTTCGTGCGGTCGTAAATGACGAACGCCCACATGCCATTGAGCCGCTCGACAAAACTGTCGCCCCACTCGCGGTAGCCGTGGAGGAGGACCTCGGTGTCGGAGTGGTCGGTCTGGAAGACGCAGCCGCGCGCTTTCAGCTCGGTGCGCAACTCGGCGTGATTGTAGATCTCGCCATTGAAGACGACGCCGATCTGGCCGTCGGCGGTCCACATCGGCTGCGCGCCGCCGCTGAGATCGACGATCGAGAGGCGGCGATGCCCGAGAAAGACGCCCGCGTTTTCCTCGACCCAATGCCCGTCCGCATCCGGCCCGCGATGAGCGATGGCGTCGGTCATCCGCTGGAGCACCCCCCGGTCACCCTGCCCGGCGAATCCCGCGATGCCGCACATGGTTAGCTCTTCGACTCCATGTTCCGCGTGGCGCGGACGGCATACACGCTCTTGCCCTGGCTCTCGTAGAAAGTGCGCATGATCATTTCCGCGAGGAGACCCATGAGGATGCACATGACGCCGGTGATCGCGCTCATCACGAAGAGCAGCGGGAGCGGGGTTTCGATGAAAGATTTGTTGCCGAAAAACTTCAGGTAAAGCGAGCTGCCGCCGGCCAGAAAGCTGACGATGAAGGAGAGCATCCCGACGGCGCCGAAGACGTACATCGGCTTTTCGGCGTAGCTATCGAGAAACTTCACGACCACGAGGTCGCAAAGGACTTTGAGCACGCGCTCCAGGCCGTATTTCGACTTCCCGCTGGTCCGGGCGAAGTGGTTGACCGTGACCTCAGTGATGCGGGCGCCGTGCCAGTGGGCGTAGATCGGGAGGAAGCGGTGCATTTCGCCGTAAAGACGGACGCTTTTGATGACGTCGGCGCGGTAAGCCTTGAGCGAGCACCCGAAGTCGTGCAACTCGACGCCCGAGACGAACGAGATCAGGCGGTTGGCCATGATCGACGGCAGGTTGCGCTGCAGGGCGTTGTCCTGGCGGTCCTTCCGCCAACCGGAGCAGACGTCGAAGCCTTCCTCGAGCTTGGCCAGCATCTTCGGGATGTCGCTCGGGTCGTTTTGCAGATCGCCATCCATCGGGATGATGACGTCGCCCTGTGCAAAGTCGAACCCGGCCATCATCGCCGCGGTCTGGCCGTAATTGCGGCGGAAATGGACGACTTTGACCGCCGGATTTTCGTTGGCGATCCGGTCGAGCACTTCCTCGCTCCCGTCGCTGCTCCCGTCGTTGATGAAGATGAGTTCCCAAGGACGGCCGATCTGCCTGAGGACCGTCGTCACCCGTTCGGCGAGGAGCGGGAGAGATTCCGCTTCGTTGTAAACTGGGACGGCGACAGAGATCATCAGGGCGAAAGGGGGACGCATTAAAGGGGTGGGGCGGAGCTTGGGCAAGAGGCGAATCGCCGCCGCCGGAATCCCCAGGAAGCTGTTTCGTTCATTTTTAAATGGACGGATTGCCATAAATGACCAATAAAGCGCACCGATGTCCGCGCAGCCCCAAATTGATTCACCGGAAAAGTCCTCCGGCGAGGGAATCCCGCCGCTCACCGCGCTGGAGGTCGAGGCGATCGATCTTTTCATCAGCCTCGTGCGGTTGCTGGGGATGCCGAAGTCGATTGGCGAGATTTACGGGCTGTTGTTCGTGTCGTCGCAGGCCTTGCCGCTGGAGAAGCTCATGGAGCGGCTGAACATGAGCCGCGGCGCGGCGAGCCAGGGGTTGAAGCTGCTGCGATCTTTCGGCGCGGTGAAAACCGTGTATGTCGCCGGCGAACGGCGCGATCATTACGTTGCGGATCTCGATCTGAGCCGGTTTGCGTCGAGCTTCATCAAGGACGAACTCCAGCCGCACCTCGATAGCGGGTTGGCCCGGCTCGACCGGATGGAAAAGCATCTCGACACGCTGCCGCCGGCAGAGAAGGAAGCGACGGCCGCGCGGGTCGCCCGGCTGCGGCACTGGCAGGAAAAGGGCCAATCGATGCTCCCCTGGCTGCTGAAATTCCTCGTTTCGTGAGCGCCCTCGCCCTGTCTGACAACGCCCGGTGGTATTGCCTGCGCTCGCAGGTCAAACACGAGCACATCGCCGCGGCTCACCTCCGTCTGGAAGAGAAAATCGAAGTCTTCTGTCCCCGCGTTCGGCTCCAGCGGGCCACTCGGCGCGGACTGGTGTGGTTCACCGAAGCGCTGTTTTCCAACTACCTTTTCGCGCGCTTCGATCTCTCCCTGCTCCTCGCCCGGGTGCAGTATTCGCACGGGGTCGCCGGCATCCTGCGTTTCGGCGATCGGTTTGCCGAAATCCCCGACGCCGCCGTCCGCGAATTGCGCCGGACGATGGAGGGCCAGGAAGTGGTGACGGTTGCCCGCTCGATTGCCGAAGGAGATTCCGTGACCGTGATCGAAGGACCGCTGCGGGGGCAGGAGGGCGTCGTAACGCAAGTCCTGCCCACCCGCGAGCGCGTCAAAGTCCTGCTCGATTTCCTCGGGGGCGCCACCGAGATCGAGGTCAGCCTGACCACCGTTTTTATGCCTTCTGAATCTCCGCTCAAAAACCGGGGATAGCTCAAATACCGACCGGGCCAGACCGGTCAGACCGCGGACAACCACGAGGTCATCAACGCTCCATGCACCCCTCCTCCGAAGGATGCCCGGCTGCGGCTTTGCGAAGGATTTTTCGCAAGTCGACCAAGGGCGGCAGCCTGCCGAAATTCAGTCCCGTGCGCCGAAGGATGGGAAAGCCGCCGCATCGGCCCAACCCCGGCCCAACCCCCATCCTCTATTCATGAACCCGTCTCCAAAAACCGCGGAGTGGTCTAAAATCATCAGTCCGCATCGCGGCTGGTGGGATCTCCGCCTCAATCAGCTCTGGAAATACCGCGACCTCATCCTCGTCTTCGTTCATCGCAATTTCGTCGCCACCTACAAGCAGACGGTGCTGGGACCGATCTGGTTTTTCATCCAGCCGTTTTTCACGACCCTCGTTTTCACGCTCGTCTTCAGCAAGATCGCCGGGGTTTCGACCGATGCAGTGCCGCCGTTCCTCTTCTACATGTCTGGGGTGGTCGTCTGGAACTACTTCCAGGAGTGCCTGATGAAGACGAGCATGACCTTCACCCAGAATGCCGGGCTGTTTGGGAAGGTCTATTTTCCGCGTCTCACCGTGCCCCTGTCCATCGTGGTCACGAACATCCTGACCTTTGCCATCCAGTTTACGTTCTTCCTCGGTTTTTTCGTCTATTTCCTCTGGCATAACGCGCCCATCGAACCGAGCTGGCGGATCGCGGTGCTTCCGCTGCTCCTTGTGCAAATGGCCGCCCTCGGCCTCGGCGTGGGCTGCATCGTTTCCGCGCTGACCACCAAATATCACGACCTCCAGATGCTCGTCGGTTTTGGCGTCCAGCTTTGGATGTATGGGAGCTGCGTCGCTTATCCGCTCTCGGCGATCCCGCAGGAATGGCGCTGGCTGTTTCTCTGCAATCCGATGGTTCCGATTATCGAAGGGTTCCGCTTTGCCTTCCTCGGCCAGGGGATCGTCGAGATGTGGCATCTCGCTTTGGGGGCGGTCATCAGCACCGTCATCTTCTTCGTCGGCATCCTCCTCTTCAGCCACGTCGAGAAGAGCTTCACCGACACCGTTTAGTTATGTCCACCGTCATCAAGGTCGAAAATCTCGGCAAACGCTACCGGTTGGGCGTGGTCAACCGGCACATGCTCTATCTGGAACTGCAGAGCTGGTGGGCGCGGATTCGCGGCCAGGCCGATCCCAATGCGCCGATCATCCAGAAGAATCCGCGGCGCGCGGGCGTGAATGAGTTTTGGGCGTTGCGCGATGTCAGCTTCGACGTGCAGGAGGGTGACGTGGTCGGCATTCTCGGGCGCAATGGTTCCGGCAAATCCACGCTCCTGAAAATCCTCTCGGAAATCACCACGCCAACGTCCGGGCAGGCGTTTCTCAAGGGCAGCGTGGCCAGTCTGCTTGAGGTCGGCACGGGCTTTCACCAAGAGCTGACCGGACGCGAAAACGTCTATCTGAACGGGTCGATCCTTGGCATGAGCAGGCCGGAGATCGATGCCAAATACGATGAGATCACCAGCTTCGCGGGCGTCGAGGAGTTCATGGACACGCCGGTCAAGCGGTACTCGAGTGGGATGAAATTGCGGCTGGCCTTTGCCGTCGCCGCCCATCTCGAACCGGAAATCCTGATCCTCGACGAAGTGCTGGCCGTGGGTGACGCCAACTTCCAGCAGAAGTGCCTCGGTCGCATCGGCGAAGTGGCGCAGGGCGGGCGCACGATTCTTTTTGTCAGCCACAATATGGCCGCGGTGCAGTCGCTCTGCACGCGGGGCATCGTGCTGGACGATGGTGCGCTGGTCTTCGACGGCACGGCGCACGAGGCGGTGAGTTATTATCTGCACTCGGTGAATCCCTCCGCCGGTGCGCTCCGGGAGCGTACGGATCGCAGCGGCACGGGCGAAATGCGCCTCGTGGACATGGAAATTCGCACGCTGGAAGGAAAGCCCGCGAGCACCATCTGGAGCGGCCAGGACGTCGATCTCGTCCTGAGCTTGGAGCGCCGGTCGTCGCGGACTTTTCCAAAAATGGAGATCGACATCGTGGTGAAAAACCAGCTCAACGCGATGATCTTCAAGCAGCATTCGCGAGCTGGCATCGCCGAGCTCGAGACTTTGAGAAACGAAGGGGAGCTGGCCTGCCGCCTGTTCAATCTGCCGCTGGCGGAAGGTTCCTATCGGATCGATGTGCGGATCCGCGTGGATACCGGCGGGCAAGTGCTCGATCAGGTCGAGAATGCGCTCGAATTCTCCGTCTCCGCGTCCGACCGGTTTGGTTGCGAATCGCTCGCGCGGAGTGACAAATACGCCTGCCTGGTCCGGGGAGAATGGCGCGTCGCCCGCGAAAACGTCCCCCAGCCGGAGGGCCGTCCTGGATGAAAGCGTCCCGCTCTTCACCATCGGCATTCCGCTGGCTGGTCGCATTCCTGGCGACTGGCGCCTCGTTGCCGCTCTTCAGCGCGGCCTTGCTCGCGCGATCTGGTGAGCTCACCTCGCTGCGGGAAGTCATCGAACGGCAAAACTCCGATCCGCGAGTTCTCTACGGTCAGGCTTACACTGATCTGAAGAGTGAGCTGAAACTGGCTACCTGGCAGGAGCGTCGCCCGCAGATTGTCGCCCTCGGCAATTCCCGGGTGATGCAGTTCCGTGCCGGGTTCTTCCCGCCGTCAGTTTCGTTCTACAATGCCGGCGGGCTCGTCAACCACCTGCCGGATTATCGTCGCGCACTCTCCCAGATTCCGGAAGCCGGCCAACCGGTCGTCCTCCTCGTCGGCATTGAGCATTCGTTTTTCAACCCCGGTTATGCGACTCAGAATCGCGACGACGGCGCGCTGTTTACCGCCAGCCTGGAGGGCGTGACCGTTTGGGAAAAGCATTGGCGTGAAGCGTTGCGCGATCTTCATGCGGGCAAATTCCGGTTCGATCAAATCGTGCGTGCCGATACCCGACGTGTTGGTTTGCGCGCTGTCGTGCAGCGGAGCGGATTTCGGGCGGATGGCAGCCATCGCCAGGGCGCACTCTCGGTCGAAGCGCCCACGACGGCCTATGCTGCGAGATTTGAGGGCAGCCTTGAACTCATCCGAAAAGGCGGTGGACGTTTTGCTTACGGCGACCATATCCATCCACCCGCGCTCGCCGAATTCTCCGCCTTTCTCGCTGCTTGTTCCGCCCGCGGCATTCACGTAGTGGGATTTCTCCCGCCATTCGCCGCCGTGACCAGCGAAGCCATGCGCGCCCACGGCGCCGATTATCACTACCTTCAGGAATTGCCGGCCGCGCTCGCAGCTATCAGTGCGGAATCGGGCGCGACCTTTGCAGATTTCAGCGACGTCGCATCGATTCACGGCACCGATGATGAAATGCTCAACGGAAATCACGGTTCGGAAAAAACCTATCTCCGCATGCTCCTCGCGCTCGCCGGGCTCGACAGCGTGCTGCGCGACCAGCTCGATCTGCCATCGCTCCGCCGCCTGCTTTCGACCAGTCCCGGCAATCTGGAAGTTCTTCCGGACTCGATCCCTTAACTCGGGAGAATTTTGAAACTCCACGAAACCTACCGCAACTGCGTCCGACTCCTCACCAAGCGCATGCGCGTCGTACCGCAGGCTTGCCGCTGTCTGCGGCATCCCCGCGAGTACTTCGCGCGGGTGCGTATCGCCTCGGCGGCCCGCCTCCCCGCGGACGCCGCGGATACCCTGAAACAACTGCGCGAAGTCGGTTTTGCTGAAGCCGGGCCGCTCGTGGATCCCGCGTTGCTCGCGGAATTAAGCGCTGCCTGCGAAACAATTCAGTCACAGTCGGCTGGCCTGCCCCGTGCCCTCAACAAGCCCTTTTTCAGCTCGCTGACTTCGCCGGAAATTTCCGCGGACGACATTCTCGTCCGGTTCGCCTTGCAGCAGAGCATCCTCGAATTGGTGGCCGCCTATTTCGGCGAGAGCCCGTACCTTTTCGACATTAACCTGCTCGCCTCCTACGGTAGCGATGGCGTGAAATGGGACGCCTCGCAGCTTTGGCATCTGGACACAGGCGACGCGAAAGTTCTTAAACTCTGGGTTTATACGACCGACGTGCCCGGCCGGGAGCAGGGGCCGTTCACCTATCTTCCCAAGCGCCTTTCCCGGCAGGTGCCGAATCCGTTTTTCCGCCGCGTGAGCGATGAGGCGATGGCCGCACTCGGCTTTGACCGGCGGGCCGTGTCCGTCACCGGCAGTCGGAGCACGGCTTTTCTGATCGACACTAGGAACTGCTATCACCTCGGCAGTCGCGTGCTCGGTGAAAACGTGCGCGTCGCCTACATCGCGACCTTCATCAGCTTTTCAAGCCTGTCGTCCGACAACAAGCTGCGAGGCGCCACCGGGCCGCTCAGCCCGATCCAACGGCTCGCCCTGCAACGCTGCTGACCCCGGACGCTACCGCGAACCGCTCTTCGCCGCTGCGCCTGATCCACGATGCTCTTCCATTCTTTCTTCTTCCTGTTCGTTTTCCTGCCGATCGTCGTGGCGGGTTATTTCCTGTGCGGTCGGTTCCTCCCGGCCCGCGCCCCGAAGCTGTGGCTGGGCGCCGCTTCGCTCGTTTTTTACGCCCATTGGAATCCGGCTCTGCTCTGGGTGCTGGTCGTCACGATCGGCTTCAACCTGGCCGCCAGCCATGTGCTCGCGCGGGCCGGCACGCCGGCGCGCCGCAGGCTCACGCTGGCGATCTCCATCGGGATCAATCTCGCGTTCCTTGCCTGGTTCAAATGTGCGGGACTTTTTACCCACGTTGGTTTCTCGGAGGGGCTGACCGAGGGAATCACGACGCTCGCCCTGCCGCTGGGCATTTCGTTTTTTACTTTCGAAGCGATCAGCTATCTCGTCGATTCCTACCGGCACAACGAGCGCCCGGCCCGCGCCGCCGATTACCTGCTTTACGTCGCCTTTTTTCCCCATCTCATTTCGGGTCCGATCGTTCGGTTCCGGCAGCTCATGGCCCAGTTCGCCGCGCCGGATTTCATGCGACCGCAGGTCGGGAATATCGCCGCTGGACTGACCCTGCTGAGCTTCGGCCTGGCCAAGAAATGCCTGATCGCCGACAACGCCGCCGTGATCGCCAACGAGGCTTTTCGTCTCGCCGAAATGGCCAAACGTTTCACCGTCTTCGACGCCTGGCTCGGCGCTCTGGGCTACACCGTGCAGATTTACTTCGATTTCTCCGGCTACTCCGACATGGCGTGCGGCCTGGCCCTGCTGCTCAACATCCGCCTGCCCGTCAATTTCCTGTCGCCCTACCGGGCGAGGAGCATCGCGGATTTTTGGCGCCGCTGGCACATCACGCTTTCCACGTTTCTGCGCGATTATCTTTACATTCCGCTCGGCGGAAATCGCGCCGGTCCACTTCGGCGCAACGTGAACATTTTGATTACCATGCTTCTCGGCGGACTCTGGCACGGCGTGGGGTGGACGTTCCTCATCTGGGGCGGATTGCACGCGCTTTATCTGATCATCTGCCACACCTGGCGGGGCTGGCAGCAGCGGCTGGGCTTTGCGCTGCCGCCAGTTTTTGGCTGGGCGCTCACCTTTCTCGCCGTGGTCGTGGCCTGGGTGTTTTTCCGATCGCCAAATCTTCCAACCGCCACTTCCTTCCTCGCGACCATGTTCAACCCCAAAACCTGGCCGTTGCCCCAGGAAGTTCAGCCGTGGCTCGGTTTTCTGGGCGATAGCGTCCGATTCGGTTCCCCCGTTTTGCGCGGGAATTATCCGACTGGTCTGATCGCCCTCACCTTTGGTGCTCTGGGCCTGGCTCTTTTCGCTCCCAATACCATGCAACTGCTGAGGGCGATGCGCCCCGCGGATTCGGAGATTCCACCATCGCGATGTGAAATACCCGCTTCCTGGGTCGTTTCCGCGCCGGCTGCGCTGGCGGCTGGGCTGCTCTTTCTCGCGACGCTTTGGTGGCGACCGGCAAAGATCGAGTTCCTCTATTTTCAATTCTAGGATCGCCCGCCTTTGAAACCCCTACTCTATCGATCAGTGCCCGCCTGGGCCTGGCTGGCGCTTTTTCTCCTCCCAGGCGCAGGGCCCGCGCTGACTGCGCTGGGAGTCCTCACCCGCTCAGGCGAGCTGGCTTCGCTGCCGCAGGTGGTCGGCCGGCAGGCGCCGGACGCGCCCCTGGCTCTCTACGGCGCAGCCTACAGTGATTTTACCGCCGCCCTGAAGCTGGCCACCTGGCAGCAGCGCAGACCCCAGGTGCTCGCCTATGGCAATTCGCGCGTCATGCAATTCCGCGCTGGCTTCTTTCCGCCGAGGACTTCCTTTTACAATGCGGGAGGTCTAGTCGGAGACCTGCCGGACTATCGTGGCCGCCTTGCGTCGATCCCGCTCGCGGACCAGCCGGACATCCTGCTCGTCGGCATCGAGCATTTTTATTTCATTCAGGAAGACCGCGCCTTTGTCCCTGAGTTGCCCGCCGGGTCTGCCGCGGTCGATCTCTGGGAACGCCACTGGCGCACTGTGTTGCACGATTATGAAGACGGAAAATACGGGCTCGGGCAGGTCCTGCTAGCCCGCGCGAGCCGCATTGGCTTGCAGGCTGTGGTCCACAGCAACGGCTTTCGCAACGACGGCAGCTATCGTTACGGACGGATACTTCAGGAGGCGGTGGTCGCCGGGGCGGACAGCGCCGGACGTTTCCGCGGAAGCCTCGAGGAAATTCGTCGCGGCACCGGACGTTACATCCACCGCAGTGAAGTGCGGCCCGCCGCGCTCAAGGAGTTCGCCGCCCTTCTCGAAACCTGCCGCAAGAGGCGCCTGCATGTGGTGGCGTTTCTTCCGCCGTTTGCCGACGCAACCTACGCGGCCATGCAGCAGCAAGGCGAACGCTATGCCTATTTGCGCGCCCTGGCACCCGCACTGCAGACTACGTTCGCAGCTACCGATTTCACCTTTGCGGATTTCACCGATCCGGCGATCCTCGGCGGCGGTGTCGCCGAATTTCTCGATGACTGCCACGGCTCGGAGAAAACGTATCTTCGCCTCCTGCTCGCCCTCGCACGGAAAGATCGTCGGCTGCACGCGGCGCTGGACATTCCGCACCTTGAGCAACTCCTTTCCCAATGTCCCGGCGATCTGCAGGTTTTCCCCGAACCTTTGTGAGCTGCGCGCCCTTTCCTCGTCCGTAAACGAAACTATCCATTGATCGCCGAACTCTACACCCGCTTCACCCGCCAACCCGCGCTTAAGCCGTTTTTCGACCGGGCGTGGCAGGTGAAAACTGCCTTGCTGGAGAGGATTCGCGTCCACTGGCCGGATGCGGCGACGAGTCGCTTCATTGCCCACAACGAAAAGCGTTTTCCTCCGCGGTCGCAGGCCACCGGCGTCGTCCTGGTCGGGCAATTCCACTGGAATCCCAGCCTCTATCTATATTCGCTGGTCGCCAATGACGTGGCGACGCGGACCCATTCGCGCCTGGAGGCGTTTGATTTTTCGGAGCGACGCGATCTCCTCGCGGAACGGCTCTACGCCTCGTTTGGTGCGCCTCGCGGATTGCATTGGGGCAGCGCCCGCCGATTTCGAGTGGAAGCCGATCAACGCGCTGAGACCATCTTTGCCGGGCTGCGCAGCAAGTGGGACGTTCTGCTCATCCGCGTCGGCGATATCACGGTTGGCGATCTCATTTACGATACCTACCTGCGCTTTCATACTGCGGCCACCGTGGATCTGCGCGACCACCGGTTGCGCGAACTGATCCGTGAGGCGGTGCTCATCACTCTCGTGGCGCAGGATTATTTCGCCCGCCACGAGGTTCGCGGCGTCTTCCCCGACCATACTGTCTATATCAAGTGCGGCATCCTGGTGCGCGTCGCCTTTGCGAACAAGGTGCCCGTTTACATCCTGCCGTACAACCCGCACTTCTACGTCCTGCAACTCGATCCGTCGCTCTCGGAAGGCATGACTAATGTGACCAAACGGTGGTCCTACTACAAATATCACGCGATCTTCGCCGGGCTTCCCGCGGAACAGCAATCGAGCGGGCGCGCGACGGCGCGGGCGGCTCTGGAAGAGCGACTTTCCGGCAAAATCGACACGCGGGTGCTGGTGGGACGTTCCGCGTATGGCGCGGCTTCCGGCGAGCGTTTGCTGGGCGCGTCCGGCAAACCCAAGGTGCTCATCCTTCTCCACGATTTTTGCGACAGCGTGCATTGCTTCCGCGAGATGCTTTTTCCCGATTTCTCCGAATGGGCGCACCACCTTCTCGCGCGAGCCTCGGAGACCGATTTCGAGTGGTACATGAAGCCTCACCCCAACAGTCTTACGAGCGAAGCCAAGAATGTGACCAACGCTGCGACAATCGCCGCGCTCCAGGCGAAATTTCCGAAGATCACCCTGCTCGACGCCACCGTTTCGAATCGGCAACTGGTCGATGAGGGCATCTCCGCGGTCTTCACCGTGCATGGTACGGCCGGCCACGAACTGGCCTATCTCGGCGTGCCAGTCGTCAATGCCGGTGACAACCTGCACATCGCTTACCGCTTCAATTTCAATCCAAAAACAGTCGAGAAATATGACGCGCTCATCGCGAGCGCGGGAGCTCTGCCACGCGACCAAATCTCGCAGGACGACGTCGCCGAATTCTACTACATGCACTACTTCTTTTTCCACGAACGGAACGTTTCAGGCGTGAACCCGATCGACGAAGAGTGGCGCACGGCTCCGGACTTTTTTGTGCGCTCGCGTAAATCGGAAGCCCTCGATTATTTCCTCCGCACGGAAACCCCGGAGAAAAGAGCTCACCTCCAGGAGTATCTCGACGGTTTCTTTAATCGGCCGGCGCCGACGCTCGGCGGCGCGCAGTGGGCCACCATCGGAACGGGCTAGGCCCCTTCCTGCGCGGCATTGTCACCGCTGGTCCTTCCATTTTAATTCATTCCCATGCCCTCCCTCAAAATTCACGGTGCCGGTTCGATCGGCAATCATCTCGCCAACGCCGCGCGCCGACTTGGCTGGTCCGTCACGCTTTGCGACATCGACGACCGCGCCTTGGAACGTGCGCGCGGGGAAATCTACCCGTCGCGTTACGGCGCGTGGGATGAGGCGATCCAACTGCACAACAGCCGCACCGCGCCGAAAGGCGGTTTCGATGTCATCGCGATTGGCACGCCGCCGGAGTTTCACCTGCCGCTCGCGCTCGCCGCGCTGGAGGAAAACCCGCGGGCCATTCAGGTCGAAAAGCCGGTCTGTGCTCCGGACCTGGCGGGCGCGCAGAAGCTGTTCGACAAAGCGCGGGCGCAAGGCGTGGCGGTCTTCGTAGGCTACGACCACGTCGTCGGCAGCGCGGCCCGCGAGGTCCAGGGTCTTCTCGAACGCAAGGCGATCGGGAAAATCGAGACGCTGGACGTCGAGTTCCGCGAACATTGGGGGGGGATCTTTGCGGCGCATCCGTGGCTCTCCGGCCCCGCGGATAGCTACCTCGGTTTTTGGAAAAAGGGTGGCGGAGCCAGCGGCGAACATTCGCATGCTCTCAACCTCTGGCAGCATCTGGCGCATGTGATCGGGGCCGGCCGGGTAGTCGAGGTCAGCGCGCTGGTCGATTACATCAAGGATGGTGTGGCTGAGTATGACCGGATTTGCGCGCTCCATTTGGTCTGCGAATCGGGTTTCGTTGGTCGCGTCGTACAGGACGTGGTCACGCGTCCGGTGCGGAAATGGGCGCGCCTGCAGGGTCGCGACGGTTTCGTCGAGTGGCATTGCGGTGCGGTGGCGGGGCGCGATGACGTCCGCTGGGCGGAGTCCGATGGCGCGGCGAAAGAGGCGCTCTTTCCGAAAACTCGTCCCGACGATTTCATCCGCGAACTCGAGCACATCGAAGCCTCGCTGAAGGACGGCACTCCGTCTCCCATCAGCCTGGAGCGCGGTCTGGACACCATGCTGGTCATCGCCGCCGCGCACCTTTCCGCCCAACAGCACCGCAATGTGAAGATCAACTATTCCGCCGGTTACCGGACGGAAGCCCTCACCCTATGCTAACGCCCACCGCACCCCGATCGAGCACCGGTGGAGTCGAACGCTTCGACTTCAAGGACCTCTTCGTCCTCGACCTCGCCAACAACCACCAAGGCAGTCTGGAGCACGGTCGGCGCGTGGTGCAGGAAGTCGGCGCCGTCGTCCGCGAGCGAGGGGCGCGCGCCGCCCTGAAGTTTCAGTTTCGGCAGCTCGAATCGTTCATCCATCCGGCGCACCTGCAAGGCAGCGAACACAAGCAGGTCAAACGTTTCCTCGGCACGAAGCTCCCGATGAGCGATTTCGAGGTGCTCCTCGGGGAGGTGCGGAAAGCGGGCATGGTGACGATGTGCACGCCGTTCGACGAAGCGTCGGTGGATCTGATCGCCGACGGTGATTACGACATCATCAAGGTCGCGAGCTGCTCCGCCAAAGACTGGCCATTGCTGGAGAAAATCGCCGATGCCGGCAAGCCGGTGATCTTTTCCACGGGCGGTCTGCGCATCACCGAGGTCGATCACCTCGTCAGCTTTTTCGAGCATCGGGGTGTGGACTTCGCGATGATGCACTGCGTGGCGATCTATCCGACGCCCGATCCGGACTTCAATCTCGACCGCATCGATGTGCTCCGGCGCCGCTATCGCACCCGCGCGATCGGTTGGTCCACGCACGAGTTGCCCGACGACATCGCGCCAGTGCAGATGGCTGTCGCGAAAGGCGCGGTGCTTTTTGAACGGCACGTCGGTATCGCGACCGAGGTATTTCCGCTCAATAACTACTCTTCCAATCCGGAGCAGGTCGGCAAATGGATCGATGCCTGCCGCCGCGCGCAGGTCCTGTGTGGAGCGGACGCCACCGGTGAACCGGCCGCCGCGGAAGTCGAAGCTCTCAACTCCCTGAAGCGCGGAGTTTATGCCGCGCGGGCGATCACTGTTGGCGAGAAGCTGGAGCCCGAGGATGCCTACTTCGCGATCCCTTACGAAGCAGGCCAGCTCGACAGCGGGCAATTCAAGACTGGCCTTGTGGCCACGCAGGATCTCAAGGCCGGACAGGCTTTGTTGCTCACTTCGGTGAGCCAACCGCCTAGTCCGGAGCGTCTCGTGATCCAGACCGCCATCCACGAAGCGAAGGCGTTGCTCAGCGAAGCCAACATCGCGCTGAACAGCGAATTCACGGTCGAATATTCGCACCACTACGGTGTCGAAAAATTCCGCGAAACCGGGGCGATCATCATCAACTGCGTGAACCGCAGTTATTGCAAAAAGCTCATCCTCCAGCTCCCCGGACAGCATCATCCGCTGCACTATCACAAGCTCAAGGAGGAGACCTTCCAGGTCCTGCACGGCGAGGTTCACGTCGAAGTCGATCGGCACCGCCGGCTGCTCAGTCCCGGCGAAACGATCCTCATTCAGCCAGGCACCTGGCACTGCTTTTGGACGCAGACCGGCGTGATCTTCGAGGAAATCTCGACCACGCATTTCAACAACGATTCCTACTACAAGGAGAAGGCGATCAACCGCATGCCGCGCGCGGCCCGCAAGACGGTCGTCGATCATTGGGGTCGGTTTCAGTTGTTCTCCGAACAGGAGATCGAGGAAACAGAACTGGCCGAGGAAGAAGTCGCTCTGCCGATCAAGAAAACGCGGGCCTTGGGCGCCGCGAAACCGCCGACGCGCACCCGGTCCGCCAAGGCGGCGAAGTAACCTCCTGCGCGGAGAACGCTGTTTCATGACGAACGACAGGCGACGCACGATTTCCTTCCGATGATCAACGGCAAAAAAGTGCTCGCAGTCGTTCCTGCACGCGGAGGCAGCAAAGGCGTGCCGATGAAAAACATCCGGCCGGTGTGTGGTGTGCCGCTGGTCGCGCTGTCCGCGCAAATCGTGGCCGCCGTGCCCGCCATCGACCGCACCGTTGTCTCCACCGATCACGATGAAATCGCACGCGTGGCCGAGGAAGCTGGCCTGGCGGTTCCGTTCCGCCGCCCCGAGGAACTCTCCGGCGACCGCATCGGCGATCTCGAAGTGCTGACCCACGCGCTGCTCGCGACGGAGGCGGCCGACGGACAGCAATATGACGTGGTCGTCATGCTCCAGCCCACCTCGCCATTGCGCCGGCCGGAACACGTCTCTGCGACCATTGAGAAACTCGTCACGGAAAATCTCGATGCCGTCTGGACCGTCTCGCCCGCGGACCTCAAATATCACCCCTTCAAAATGCTCGTCCTGGACGACGGCTTGCTCGAACTCTTCGACGAGCGCGGGCGCACGATCATCGCGCGCCAGCAGCTCACGCCCGTCTATTACCGCAACGGCGCCGCCTACGCGATCACCCGCGATTGCCTGCTCGCGCAGAAAAGCATCATGGGCCGGCGCTCGGGCGCCGTCGTGTTGGACGAACCGATGGTCAGCATCGACACCCTCGAAGACTTCGCCCGCGTCGAAGCCGTGCTGACCGCCCGCCCATGACTACCTCCTGCAAAATTTGTGGATCGACCGCCCTGCGTGTGGCCTACGAAGGCCCGATCCGTCTCGGTCGTTTCGGCACCCTTTCTCCGGAGCCGCATGCGGTCCGGCAGTGCGAGCAGTGCGGCGTGCAGGCGCTGCCGCCGATCATGGGCGATCTTTCGGAGTATTACGAAGGCGCTCAATATCGCGAAGAAGTGAATGCCGGCGCGGCGGCGGCGGATTATTACCGGCTGCACGACGCGGAGCAGGCCCGGAATGTGGGGCTTACGGGCACCGCGCGGTTTCGCGGGAAGGTCGTCATGGATGTGGGTTGCGGCGCCGGATCGTTTCTCGACGCGGTGCAGGGATACGCGGGCAAAGTCGTAGCCATCGAACCCTCCGGCGAGTTTCAGGAGGAGCTTCGCCACAAGGGTTTTGAGACGTTCTCGTATCCGCAGGACGCGCATGCGACCTGGGCCGGCAAGGTGGATGTGGCGGTCTGCTTCAGCGTCATCGAGCACGTCGAAGATCCCGTCGGTTTTCTTCGCTCGATCCGCGCCCTCCTCGCGCCCGGAGGCGCCTGCCTGCTGACCACGCCGAACGCCGGTGACTTGCTGGTCGCGGCGCTGCCCGGCGCTTACCCGTCCTTCTTCTATCGGAAGGTTCATCTCTGGTATTTCGACCGGATGTCATTGCAGCGCGCATTCTCCGAAGCGGGCTTTTCCGCCTGCGAAGTCGCTGGCCACCATCGCTTCGGACTTGGCAACTTCCTGCTCTGGCTGCGCGAGCAGCGCCCCTCCGGCCAGGCCAGCCTGGCCGCCATCACGCCCGCGATGGACGCCGTCTGGAAAAGCGAACTCGAACGCACCTTCGCCTGCGACTACCTCTTCGCGACCGCGATCGCCTAATCTGTGCGTCCGCTCCCCGCAATGCTCGAAAAATTCATCTGGAGGGCCGTCGATCCATTGTTGCTGGTGGCGGCCCGGCGACTGCGCCGTCTTCGGCGGGACAATGTCTGCGCGCAGATCGATCCCGCGGCTACGCTGCATCCGGAGAGCCGCATCTCCAACTTGCACGGCCATCCGGAAAGCATCGTCGTCGGCGCGCGGACACACGTGCGCGGGGAACTGCTGACATTTTGGGATGAGGGCCGCATTCGGATCGGTGACTGGTGCTATGTGGGCGACGGTTCGCGACTGTGGTCGCAAGCCTCGATCGAGATTGGCAACTACGTCCTCATCTCGCACCACGTCGATATCCATGATACCAACAGCCACCCTCTCGGCTGGGAGGAACGGCGCGGAGATATCGAGCGCGTCCTGGGTGGGAAAAAGTATCAGCCTCTGCTCTCCGTCAAAAAGGCACCCATTGTGATCGAGGACGATGTCTGGATTGGTTTCAAAGCGAGTATTTTCAAGGGGGTGCATATCGGCCGGGGAGCCATCGTCGCGGCCGCCAGTGTGGTCACTCGCGATGTCCCTGCCGGCAATATCGTGGCGGGTAATCCGGCGCGAGTCATCGGCCACGCGCCGTAGTTTTTCGCCTTCTCATCCTTGATGAAAGTATCGCTTCAACACCGGTGGCCGTTTTTCCGGCGATCCGAGGAAGAGCGGCGACGCCGCAGGATCGATCAGTGGTCGGCGCGGCTCTCCGGCGCGTTTTCACTCGGACAGGGCAGCACGATCGACAAGGGGTGGATCGAGGTGCGAGGCGCGGACCCCAAGCTGACGATCGGTGAGCGCACCGAGATTTGCTGCGGGATTATATTCGAACACGCCGATGTCGCCGTCCGCATCGGTTCTCGCACATCCATCGGCGGAAAAACTTTGCTCGACGCTGCGGCAGGCATCGAGATCGGCGACGATGTGCTCATTGCGTTTGAGGTTCTGATCATGGATCACGATTCGCATTCGCTCGAATTTTCGAAGCGCTGCCACGATGCAGAGGAATGGA
This sequence comes from Chthoniobacterales bacterium, assembly GCA_038325425.1. Lineage (GTDB taxonomy): Bacteria > Verrucomicrobiota > Verrucomicrobiia > Chthoniobacterales > Chthoniobacteraceae > Chthoniobacter. Next base: position 20,307 of record JBBQIZ010000015.1, on the reverse strand, counting down.
CGAAGGGCCGCAAAGACTGGACGCATGTGCCGCGCGCGGGGGTCAGAATTAAGGACAAAGTTTGGATCGGCGCGCGGGTAACGATCCTCAAAGGCGTAACGATCGGCGAAGGTGCAGTCGTGGCGACGGGGAGCATCGTCACCCGCGATGTGCCGCCTTGGACGCTGGTCGCGGGGAACCCGGCACGGGTGCTCCGGACGCTGTGCGATAGCGGGCCGGAAGGCTCGATCGTGTGATCCTAAATCCGCATCATTTCGCCGCGCAGTGAATGGCTGATGCACAGCGGTGAAGAGTAATTCTCGCAGCCGCCGAGCGAGTCCGGCTATATTTGGAATCTCCCGATGAATCCTGAACCCTCGCCACCTAAAACTGACGCCCCACCCAAACGGAGCGTGGCGGTCGCCTGCGCCAAATTGATGATCGTCGCGGTCTGGCTGTTTCTCATCGGGTTGATGGTGGCGACCGCTGCGGAACTCTATCTGCGACCTTCCAAGGCCCCCGAGCGGAAAACCTGGCCGAACAGCACGTCGAGTCTGGCCGAATTGCAAAAGGGTTATGAGAAATTCGCCATCCAGCACATCAATCCTTTCTACCTCTTCTTTTTTCCGTTTAAGGCGGAGGATCGCGCGGAGATCAATAACCCTGTCTGCTCGGTTGGTGATCATGGGTTTCGCGGGCCTGGCCCCGCGGACGCGGGCGGCCGAAAACTGGCATTCCTGCTCGGCGGTTCGTCGGCCTTCAGCGTTCTGGCAAGCTCGAACGAGACGACGATTACGGGATATTTGAATTCACTCCAGTCCGAGTATTTGTTCATCAACGCGGGCGTCCCTTCGTGGAATTCGAATCAGGAATTGCATCGTCTGACCACGGAAATTCTGCGCTTCCAGCCGGCGCTCATCGTCGCCTACGACGGAGCGAACGATCTGGCCACCCAGCGCGCCTATCATGTGAAGGGCTTTCCCTGTCCACCGGCGACGCCCGAAAACTTCGACACTCTCTCCAATCTGGTGGACGACATTCGCGGAGCCCCGAAAAAAAGCGTGCTGAAAAAACCGCCGCTCTATCAAAGGCTTTTCCCTTCACTGACGACCAATGCGCGATGGCACCTCGACCGTCGCTTTGGCACTGCGCTTTCGGCGCAAACTCCGGCGCCGCCGATGTCGGATGAGATGATTGATAAGGTCGTCGATACTTATATCTTCAATCTTTCCTTGATGAACGATCTCGCGAAGGCTCGCGGCGCGCGCTTTATCGCGATCTTGCAACCGATTCGCGCGTTGCACCTTCACGTCGAAGAGCGTTACCTGGCGCCCGCAAAGGTTTCTGAGTATCAGCGTTTTCACCGCCTGACTTTGGAAAAGTATCGCCCGACTTTTGAGTTTCATGACTTCAGCAAAATTTTCGACGCACACTATGCTCATGTGCAATCGGGCGAGGCCGAATACCACCCGGACAATATTTTCGCCGACGAGGTCCATTTGTACGACAAGGGTAACGCGATCATTGCTGGTGAAATCCTGAAACGTCTGCAAACGACCAAAAATTGACCGACTGGGGCATGAAAAACATTCTTGGCATTTCGGCTTACTATCACGACAGCGCAGCCTGTCTGGTGCAGGATGGGAAGATCGTAGCGGCCGCGCAGGAAGAGCGCTTCACGCGGAAAAAGCACGATGCGGCCTTTCCCACGCATGCAGTCGAATATTGCCTGCGCGCGGGCGGCGTAAAGATCGATGACGTGGACTGCGTGGCCTACTTTGAAAAGCCGTTCCTCAAGTTCGACCGGCTATTGCATTCCTATCTGGCGTGTGCCCCTTCTGGCCTCACCTCTTTCCTCAAAGCGATCCCGCTCTGGATCAAAGAAAAAGTCTGGATGAAAATCCAGATCCAGAAGGAGTTGAAATACGAGGGCCTCATTCTGTTTCCGGAGCATCACGAATCGCACGCGGCGTCGGCGTTCTTTGCTTCGCCCTATCAGGACGCTGCATTTCTCACTGTGGATGGCGTTGGCGAATGGACCACCACGAGCTTCGGAGCCGGCCATGGCAACCGCATCGAGATGCTCGGCGACATGCACTTCCCGCATTCGCTTGGTTTGCTTTACTCGGCGTTCACTTACTACACCGGCTTCCGGGTCAACTCGGGCGAGTATAAGCTCATGGGTCTGGCGCCTTACGGCGAGCCGCGGTTTCGCGATCTCATTCTCAAGGAGCTCATGGATCTGAAGGAAGACGGCTCGTTCCGCCTGAACATGCGTTACTTCGATTATCCGGTTGGGTTGACGATGACCAATACGCGTTTCGACCAGCTCTTTGGCGGGCCGCCGCGCAAGCCTGAATCCAAACTCACACAGCGCGACATGGACCTAGCGCGTTCCGTGCAGGATGTGACGGAGGAGGTAATGTTTCGTATGGCGCGGCATGTCCGCGCAGTGACGGGGCAGAGCAAGTTGTGCCTCGCGGGCGGAGTCGCCCTGAACTGCGTCGCCAACGGTCGCATCCTGCGCGAGCGAGTTTTCGACGATATATGGATCCAGCCCGCAGCGGGCGATGCCGGCGGCGCGCTCGGCGCTGCGCTGCTAGCTTGGCATCAGTATTTCGACAATCCCCGGCAGGCGGATGGGAAGACGGATTTTCAGTTCGGTTCCTATTTAGGACCGGAATTTTCGAAGGAGGAAATCCGCGCGTTTCTGGAATCGGAAAAGGTGGTCGCCATCGAGTTGAGCGACGAGGAACTGCCCGCGAAAATCGCCGATCTGATCGCCGCGGAAAACGTCATCGGTTGGTTCCAGGGGCGGATGGAATTCGGACCGCGGGCGCTCGGTGGACGTTCGATCATCGGCGATGCACGATCGCCGAAGATGCAGGAGGTCATGAATTTGAAGATCAAGTTCCGCGAAAGTTTCCGACCGTTCGCACCATCGGTGCTGCGTGAGCGAGTTTCGGAGTATTTTGAACTGGATCGCGAGAGCCCGTACATGCTGCTCGTGGCTCCGGTCGCGAAGGCGATCCAGCGGGAAATGTCAGCCGAAGAACAACAGTTATTCGGCCTCGAAAAACTGCTCACCCTCCGCTCCACCCTCCCCGCTGTGACTCACGTGGATTACTCGGCGCGCGTGCAGACCGTTACCGAGGAGACCAATCCGCTCTATTACCGGACGATCCGCGCCCTCGACGACCGCCACGGTTGTCCGGTGGTCATCAACACGTCCTTCAACGTTCGTGGGGAACCCATCGTTTGCACACCCGAGCACGCCTTTCGCTGCTTTATGCGGACGAACATGGACTACCTCATCCTCGGTAATTTTCTGCTCGAGAAAACGGAGCAGCGGCCTCTCGATCACGACATTGACTGGCTCAAGGAATTTGAACTCGATTGAACCTTCAGATGATTAGCGAAGATCTTAAAAAGCTTTCGACGGAGCCCCGCGATCTGCGGAAATTCGGCCTTACGGTCGGCGGAGTTTTCGCGCTGCTGGCGCTGTGGTTTTGGTTCCGCGGAAAACCAGCCTTCGTCTGGTTCCTCGTTCCGTCGGTGCCCCTTTTGCTCCTCGGCCTGATCGCGCCGAAGAGTTTGCGCACTGTGTATCTGGCGTGGATGGCCGCTGCCCTGTTTCTCGGCGTCATCGTTTCCACCGTGCTGCTCACGCTTTTCTTCTACCTCATCGTCACGCCGATGGGCTGGGCGGCCCGGTTGAGCGGCAATGATTTCCTCAGCCAGCGGCTGGATCCGAAGACGCCGAGTTACTGGCTTCCGCGGGATGGAGCGGCAAAAAAGAAAGTCGATTATGAACGCCAGTTTTAACACCATGTCTTCCCCATCATGAGCAAACGCGAAACCATCCGTGAATTTTGGATCTTTCTCAGAGAACGCAAAAGATTCTGGATTCTGCCGCTGGTCATGGCGCTTTTGATTCTGGGAACACTGCTGGTGTTCGCGAAGGGATCGGCTCTTGCGCCTTTCATTTACAGCTTGTTTTGACGGCTGTCCGTCAGTGTCGGGGGAGTCGAAGAAATATGCTCTGCTAACACTCGATCCGTTGCGCCGATTTGATTGTATCGTCTTCGACTTCGATGGAACGCTCGTCGATTCGAATGAGATCAAGCGACGCGCCTATTTCGAGGCGGCGGCAGCCCTCGGAGACGTGACCGAATGCGTGTCGCAAGTGCTGAACGAATGCACTGGCGATCGTTTTCAGTTGTTGCGGGAGATTGCCCGGAGAGCGCAATCCGCGGCGGCTTCGGGTCTTCCATCGGTGGAGGATTTGGTCAGCCACTACACGCGCTATTGTGAAGAAAACATCCGCATTTGTCCGGCGGTGGCGGGTGCCGAAGGTGCGTTGCTGCGGTTCGCGCAACTAGGCATTCCGATGTTTATCAACTCCGCCACCCCCACGGCGCCCCTCCGCGCACTGCTCGTCTTGCGCGGATGGACGAGGTATTTTCGGGACGCTTTAGGTTCACCGATGACAAAGGTGGATATCCTGAACGGCATCCAGCGAAGCGAAGATGTTCCTTTTTCGAGGATCCTGATGGTCGGAGATGGTGAGGACGATCGCCTGGCGGCGCGCAAAGTCGGCTGCGCTTTTGCCGGCGTCGTGCTTGAAAAACCCCGGTTCCAAGGGGAGGCCGATTTGGTGCTCTCCAATCTGGCGGTTCTGCCGGATTTTGTCGCGGGTTCAAAATTGGAGAACATCGAGCAATGAAAGAAACCGTTTTGGTCACTGGAGTGGCGGGATTCCTCGGGCGCTATGTCGCGCGGCACTTCGCGCGCGAAGGCTGGAAGGTCGTTGGCGTGGATGAAATTCCGCCGGAGAACGTGCAGCTTCCGGCGGTCGCCTACCATCGGCTGCACCTTCCCGGCGCGGACTTGTCGGCGCTGTTGCGCGCCGTCGGTCCGGCGGTTTGCGTGCATTGCGCGGGGCGGGCCTCGGTCGGTTTGTCGATGGACGATCCAGCGGCGGATTTCCGCGGCAACGCCCTGCTCACCTTCGAACTGCTCGACACCCTGCGCCAGCACGCACCGGCCTGCCGCTTCCTGCTCCTTTCGAGCGCGGCGGTTTACGGTGACCCGGCGACGCTTCCGGTGGCGGAGACGCATCCGCTGCATCCGCTTTCGCCTTACGGTTATCACAAGCGCGCGGCCGAACTGCTGTGCGAGGAATTCTCCCGCATCTATGGCCTGCCGACCGCCAGCGTGCGCATCTTTTCCGCCTACGGCCCGGGGCTGCGGCGGCAGGTGGTTTGGGACATTTGCGAAAAGGTGCTGACCACCGGCCGGCTCGTCCTGCGCGGCACGGGCGCGGAAAGCCGCGATTTCATTCACGCCGGAGACATTGCGCGGGCGCTCCATCTGCTCGCGACCAAGGCGCCCGCGCAGGGTGAAATTTACAATCTCTCGAATGGGGACGAAGTGACGATCTCCGAACTCGCCGGCTTGCTGCTCAAGGCGCTGGGTTCATCGGCCGAAGTGCAGTTCGACGGCGTGGCGACGCCGGGCAATCCGCTGCGCTGGCAGGCCGACATCGCGAAGATTCGCGCACTGGGTTTTGCGCCGACGATCCCGCTGGAGCAAGGCATCCAGGCGGTCGCGACGTGGAGCGCGGCTGAACTCGCCAATTCGTGAAATCACCGCTGCGCATCGGGTTGATCATGCAGGGCGGGGCCGGCTGGATCGGCGGGTCCGAATACATCCGCAATCTCGTCCTGGCCTGCGCGCACCTTCCGGCGGAGGAGCGGGCGGAATTCGAGTTGAGCGTGATCAGCGGTGCGCCGCTGGAGCCGGGACTCGCGGCGCAACTCGAGCCTCGCGTCGCGCGCTGTTTCGCGCTGTCGGCGGATCAATCGCCGACCACGATCCCGAACCGTGTCCGCTGGATCATCGACCGCAAGCTGCGCGGCCGGCCCAATTCGCGTTTCGCCGAATTCGTCGCCGCCCAGCGGTTCGACTTCCTTTACCCGCTGACCTACGACAACCAATACAACATCGGCGTCGCGCTCCCGATCGGGAAGGCGCTCGGCGCGTGTCGCTGGGCAGGCTGGATCCCGGATTTTCAGCACCGCTTCATGCCGCAGCTTTTCAATGGCAAGGAGATCGCGAAGCGCGACAGCGGCATCGGAGCGCTGGTGGAGGATGCGCGGACGATCGTCTTCAGCAGTGAAAGCGCCGCGGCGGACTACCGGCGATTTTATCCGCAGGCGTCGGCGGTCGCTTCGGTCCTGCACTTCTACACGCTGCCGAACGCGGCCTGGCTGGCCGGTGACCCGCTCGCGGTGCAGCGGCAGTTCCATTTGCCCGATCGGTTCTTCCTCGTGAGCAACCAATTCTGGCAGCACAAAAATCATCGGGCGGTCTTCGAGGCGCTCGCGCTTTTGCGGGAACGCGGCATCCGTCCCGAGGTGGTTTGCACCGGTCATCCGAACGACTTTCGCGACAAGGATTATTTCAATTCACTCCTGCGCCAGATGCACGAATTCGGCGTGGCCGGGCAGGTGCACGTGCTGGGCTTGATCGCGCGGGCCGAGCAGATGCAGTTAATGCGGCGTTGCCTCGCGGTGGTGCAGCCTTCGCTTTTCGAGGGCTGGAGCACGGTGGTCGAGGATGCGCGTGCGCTCGGCAAACGGATCGTCATGTCCGATATCGACGTGCATCGGGAGCAGAACCCAAAGGGTGGCGTCTGCTATCCGCGGGAATCCGCCGAAGGTCTGGCGGCGATCCTCGCCGAGTGGTGGGAGCAGCTCGTGCCGGGACCCGATCTCGCGGCCGAAGCGCAAGCCCAGGAGGATGGCACGCACGCGGCACTGCAGTACGCCCGGCAGTTCCTGCAACTGGCCCGGACTGCGCCCTAGGGCCGTCCGTCCAAGCTTCCCCGAGGCTTTCCTCCAGCGATGCTTTTCAACTCCTTCGCGTTCGCAGTTTTTCTGCCGATTGTTTTCGTCGTCTATTGGCTGCTTCCGCAGAAGACTCCGCGCATTCAGAATGCGTTTCTCATCGCCGCGAGCTGTCTGTTTTACGGCTGGTGGGATTACCGGTTTCTGGGGCTGCTCTTCATCAGTTCGCTGGTCGACTACGTAGCGGGCCGGGAGCTGGGGCGGCGGAGCGATCCGAAGATCCGGCGTCGGCTTTTAGCGGCGAGTCTCGGTACCAATTTGGGCATCCTGGGGATGTTTAAGTATTTCGGGTTCTTCGTGGATAGCTTCGCCCAACTGGTCGGTTTTTTTGGCCTGAATGCCGACGTCAAGACGCTGAACATCATCCTCCCGATCGGGCTGAGTTTTTATACATTTCAGTCGATGGCTTACACCATCGACATCTATCGCGGCCATTTGAAGCCGGCCCGCCATTGGATCGATTTCTTTGCGTTCGTTTCTTTCTTTCCTCAACTGGTCGCGGGGCCCATCCAGCGGGCGGGTCATTTGCTGCCGCAGTTCGAAACGACCCGCGAATTAAACTTTGCGCAGGTCCGGCGCGGCGCGGAACAAGTCCTCTGGGGGCTCTTCAAGAAAGTGGTGATCGCCGACAATCTGGCCGGACCGGTCGAGCTGATTTTCCGCGATCACGCCACCTTGGGCGCGGTCACGCTGTTCGTCGGGACCCTCTTTTTTGCGGTGCAAATTTACTGCGACTTCTCGGGCTACTCCGATATCGCGATCGGCACCGCGAGCTTCTTCGGAGTGAACCTGACCCGCAACTTTGCCTACCCCTACTTCGCCACCAATCTGGTCGAATTTTGGCAGCGCTGGCACATCAGCCTATCCACTTGGTTCCGGGACTACGTCTATATCCCGCTCGGTGGGAATCGGGTCGGATTCATGCAGCGAAACGCCAATCTGTTCGCCACTTTCGCCATCAGCGGTCTGTGGCACGGCGCAAACTGGACCTTTGTCGCCTGGGGCTTGTTTCACGGCGTTCTTTACGTTGCTTACCTTTATCTCCGCGGGAAAACGTCGCCGCCACCGGACGCGGGCCGGCTGATTCCTTCGCTGCGGCAGTGTTTTTCCATTCCACTGACTTTCGTGACGGTTTTGATTTCGTGGGTCTTCTTCCGTTCGGAATCGATTGGAGCGGCCTTTGGTTATCTCACGGGGTTGGTCACCCGCCTATCGGGCGGGGGAACTTACATCGCGACTCCGATCTTGCTGGAGGCGCTGGTTCTTTCCGCGGGCCTTTTGCTTCTGGAGTGGTGTCGTCGCACCAAAACCCACGTTTTGGAATTGGGAGATCTATCCCGAGTGCTCCGATGGCCGCTTTATTACAGCGTCATCGGGCTGATTCTCTGGAAGGGCAACTTCAACTATGTCCCGTTCATCTATTTCAACTTCTAACCGCCAGACGTTGATTCAGATCTGCCTGCGGGCCGGGTTGCTCTTTTTGCCGCTGCTCCTTGCCGCGGCATTTTTTGAAACGGTTTTCTGGCGTTCGCGTGAATGTTGGCCGGCTGCGTGGGTCCTGCAGGCCTTCGAGCGTGATGCGCGGACGCTCTACGGGCCGCGCTATTTTGCGCCGGCGATCCACGAGGTCAGGCTCGCCAGATTGGCCAAAGGCAACGTCAAGATCGTCGCGCTCGGCAGTTCGCGGGTGACCCAGTTTCGGGCGCCGATGTTTGTTCCGATGCAGGACGAGTTCCTCAATGGTGGCATGATGGCGAACAGCGTCCCCGAACTACTTTCGGCCGCGGCGCTTTTCACCGAAGGCCGACTTCCGGCACCCCGGACGGTCATCGTCGGCATCGACCCTTGGTGGATGAAGCGAGGCAGTCCCGACGCTCCCGCGCAGGGATTTGGGGTCGAAGGAAATGCCGTCTCTGCTGTCGCTCACCTCGAGGCGATCCGCAGATTTCTCGCTCGGCCCTTGCTTCCCCGGCAGGTCTTGCGTCCCGGCTTTGACCACAAGGACACATTCTATGGCTACGAGGCGATCGGGTTGGGCGCGTTGAGCGGGAATGCCTATCGAGCGGATGGCAGTGTGCTCAATTGCGCCTACATTGCAGATTTTTTGAAGACCCACACCTATCGGGATCGTGAAACGCCGCCTGTGATCACGCGCATCCGTAATCGGGGCGCGCATTTCAGACCGACTTCCGGGATTGATTGGGAGCGAGCAGACAAAGTCATCGCAGCCCTCGCGGCGTTGAAGGCGAAGGGGATTGAGGTTTACAGTTTCCTCCCGCCGTTTTCTACGGAATGCGACCGCGAACTTGAAACAGCGGAGGGCGTTTCCGTGTGGTATTCGGAATATCGCACCGAATTTTTTCAGCGTGTCAAAGCTGCCGGTATCGTCTGTGTCAATGTGCCTTCGCCGGTGACCTACGGCCTCACCGACGACTACATGATCGATGGTTTCCATCCTGGCGATGTGCTCATGACCTACATCGTGGAAGATCTGGCACGCCGCGCGCCGGCGGGAAGCACGTTGGCCGCGCTCGATCTCGAAAACCTCCGGCAACTCCGCCAGCGACCGGGCGTCATCCCGATCTCTCTCGATCCGCCGGCGGCTTTGTCGGCGCAGGCCGCCCGTCCGCAAGATCCAGTCAACCCCACCCACCCTTGAGCCCGACTTTTCCTCGTATCTCGGTGGTGACGCCGTCTTTTAACCAGGTGAACTTTCTTGAGGCGACGATCTTGAGCGTGCTCGGCCAAGGGTATCCAAACCTCGAATATATCGTCATGGATGGCGGCAGCACGGACGGCAGCGTCGAGATCATCGAGCGCTATGCGGATCGGTTTGCGCACTGGCAATCGGCCAAAGACGCCGGGCAATCCGCTGCGCTCAATCAAGGTTTCGCCCGCGCCACGGGAGACATCCTGTGCTGGATCAATAGCGACGATTTTTTCCTGCCTGGGGCGCTCCATCGGATCGCGGAATTGCTCGGCCCGGGTGTTCAGCAACCGGCGCTGGCGTATGGCGCCTGCCTGTTTTTCGACGACGCCGGGCGCAGCGCCAAAGTGGTGCGTCCTCAGCCGCACGATTCCACGATTCTTCGCACCTCGGCCTACATCATCCAACCGAGCGCTTTCTGGACCCGCACGCTGTGGGAAAAAACAGGTATCCTGGAAAACGCCCTGCACTTTGCCTTCGATTGGGAGTGGTTCATTCGCGCCTCCAGCCACGCCGAATTCATGCAGTGTCCGGAGATTTTTTCGGCCTACCGGCAGCATGCGGCGCACAAGACCGGCATCGGCGGCAGTCGGCGTCAGCAGGAGATTCTCGAGGTCGTCCGGCGGCATGGAACGTCCGGCGACATCGCCAGCTTTGCCGACGCCGCGGCACTCCTGCCGGCGCTGGCCCGCCGCCAGAACCTGGCAGCGCTGCTTTCGCGGTGGGGCCTCTCGGCGGCCCAGGCCCTCGCCTTCCTGGCGACGCCGCAGCTTTGGTCGTCGGCGGGAAAAATGCGCACGGCGCGATTCGCGCGTGCGCGGCGCATGCTGTCCTGAAATCCCGCAAGCTGCATCGTCTTCCTCAATCCTCCGCTTGCGTTCCAATCCTTCATCCGCAACCCTACGCGCCTATGAAATTGCTCCCTTTCTTGTTCTCCGCAGTGATGGTTTTTTCCGCGGCCACCGCGTTCTCCCAAGATAAGCGTGTCCCGAATCTGGTCGATGAACTCGGCTTCAAAGGATTCAACACCTTCAAAGTCGCGGCGACCAACGCCGGATTGGCGGATATGCTCAGCGGCACGGAGGTCTATACGATTCTCGCCCCGACGGACAACGCCTTTCGGGATCTGCCCAAGGCGCAACTCGACGCGCTCCTCGCGGACAAGGACAAGCTCAAGAGCGTGCTTCAAAGCCATGTCGTGGCTGGTAAAGTGACCGCGGCGGACCTCAAGGCTGGTCCGGTCAAGACCTTGGCGGGCACGACTCTCGAAGCCAAAACTGTCGATGGCAAAATCAAGCTGGACGCCGCGACCGTGGTGAAACCGGACGTGATGGCTTCCAACGGCGTCATCCACGGGATCGATAAACTTTTGGTCCCCTAACGGGCCGGAGAAGGGGCAATCCGTCCCTTTCAACCGAAGCCTTGATGATTGCAGGCCGTGGCGTTGCAAATTTCGATCGTCACTCCTTCCTTCAACCAAGGCCGGTTTCTGGGTGAAACCATTCACTCGGTCCTCGATCAGGGTTGTGCCGGGCTTCGTTATGTCGTCATCGATGGTGGTTCGACGGACGAGAGCCCGGCCATCCTTCGGGGCTTCGGCGATCGGCTTTCGTATTGGTGCAGCGAAACCGATGGCGGGCAATACGATGCGATCAACAAAGGCTTCGCGGTGGCCGATGGTGAAGTCATGGGCTGGCTGAATTCCGATGATAAGCACACCCCTTGGGCGCTTTCGGTGGTGTCCGAAATTTTCGAGACATTCCCGGAGGTTGAATGGTTGACCTCACTCTTTCCCCTGCGCTGGGACAGTCGCGGTCGGGTGGTGCGCTGCTCGCAGCGCGCCGGCTTCAGCCAGGCGGGTTTTCTCGCTGGCGAAAATCTCCCGGCGGGCTCGTGGTATGCACCGGGCTGGCTCCAGCAGGAGTCCACTTTCTGGCGGCGTTCGTTGTGGGAGCGCGCGGGGGGAAAACTCGACACCCGCTGGGAAATCGCCGCCGATTTCGACCTGTGGTGCCGCTTCTTCCAGCACGCCGAACTGTATGCCGTGGATACTCCGCTCGCGGGTTTTCGCCAGCACGGCGATCAGAAAACCGGTCACTACAAGGAGCAGTATCAGCGCGAAGCCCGGGAGATCCTGAGTGCCGCCGGCGGTCGGTTGCCCGGAATGGTGCGCACCTCTCTGCGCGCCTTGGCGGCGCGTTCGTGCCCGGAATCCCTGCGCCCGCGGGCGGCGCAGATGGGCCTGCTTCACCCGTGCAAACTATGTCTCCGCAAACGCGACGAAACCGGCTGGAGACTCGTCAGCGCCTTGCACTGAAGATGCCGATGCGCGGCGCCAAATGATTCAGAGAATCCTGCAAAATCTCCTCCCGGTTTCGCCGGTAGCCACGGTCGCGATCAATATGCGCCCGACTTCCGGTCCGTGGGGCGGCAGCAGCACCTTTGTCTCGCAGTTGCGGGCTTTCCTGGAAGCGCGCGGCTGGAGGGTCGTCTATCGGCTCACGCCGGAGGTCGATGCCATCATCGTCATCGACCCGCGCGAAGATCTGCAACTCAAGGCCTTCGGCATGCGCGAGATCATCGCCCACAAGCAGCGGCATCCGCGGGTGCAAGTCATTCATCGCGTCAACGAATGCGATCAGCGCAAGGGCACCTCTTTCATGGACCCGCTGCTCGCCGAGGCCAATGCGCATGCGGATTTCACCGTCTTCATTGCGGAGTGGTTGCGCGAGTACCATGCCGCGCGCTGGTTCGACACCGCCCGGCCGCACGACGTGATCTACAATGGCGCGGATGCCGGCGTCTTTCATCCGATCGGCCAGCAGGCTTGGCGCGGGGGCGAACCGGTGCGCGTCGTGACGCATCATTGGTCCGACAATCCACTCAAGGGCTTCGATATTTACGAGGAAGTGGATCGCCTGATTGCGGCGGGCGAATTGCCCGGCTTCGAACTCTGGGTCATCGGTCGCTGGCCGGCGGGCATTCATTGGAAAAGCGCGCGCACCTTTCCTCCGAGTGCCGGTCGTGCCCTCGCCGCGCAGCTCCGCGCCTGCCATCTTTACCTCACCGCCACGCGCTGGGAACCGTGTGGCATGCACCACGTCGAAGGCGCGCAATGCGGCCTGCCGCTGCTCTATCACGAAGACGGTGGCGGCGTCGTCGAGGCCGGGCTGCGCTACGGGATTGGATTCCGGGATAATGTGGCGGCCGCGCTGCTGGACGCGCGGGATCGCTACACCGAGCTTCGCCAGCAGGTGCTCGCGCGCCTGCCTTCGGGCGATCGGATGGTGCTCGCTTACGCGGAGATCATTCAGCGCCTGCTCGCCGAACGGGAGTGATCGCATGGGCGAGCTCTGCATCCTCATCCCGACGTTCGAGAAATATCGCCTCGTTGCTGAATTCACTCGGACCCAACTCGAACGCCACTGGCCGGATCATCCGCCGGTTTTCTTCTGCGGTTTGCCGGGCGATGCGCCTGCGCTGCTTCCGCTGCGCGAAGACCCTGCCGACTGGATGGCGCTGGTGCGCACGGCGGTCGCCGATTTGCAGACGCGCGGTTTCCGGCAGTGTTATCTCGTGCTCGACGATCATCCGCCGCTGGATCGCTGTCATGGGGAACATCTCAATAAAACGCTGCCGCGCTTCATGGATGAACTCGGCGCGTCATTCATCAATCTGCAAGGCTGGGGCCAATATCGACCGCGGCAGGGTACTGATCTCGGCGCGGACTATTTTCACCTCGAAAAACCAGCGCGCGAATACCTGTGGAAATTTGCTCTGCATCCCGGCCTTTGGAATCTGCAGGCCTTCCGCGAAATCCTCGATCTACTGCTGCGCGAGCCGGAACTCAGCGAGCGCACCTGCTGGAAGTTCGAGCGCCGCGCGGGGCAGGCGGACTTTCCGCTGCCTGAGCATTTGCGCGCTACCGCTTACCGCGTTTGTGGCAGCGCGATGTCGGCGCGGCCGGCCCGCCGCCTGCGTGCAGCCTGGCGCCGCGGCGCATTGTTCGCCTTCGACGTCGTGCGGTTTGGTATTCGCATCGCCGGTGGACAGGCGGCACGCGACAGCTTCGATGCCCGCTATCTCGGTCTCTATCACTTCTACGATGGGCCGTACCCCTTGTTCTGGAGCGGCTTGATGAAGAAGGGGCGCCTGAACAACGACCTCGTGTGTTTCCTGCGCTGGCACCGGCGCCACGCGCAACTGGCGGAATTGCGCCACGCCCTCGAACCAGTCACCGCCGCCACGGCATGAGCGACGAAGAAGAAACAGCGATTGTCGGCATTGCCCTCGTCCGCAACGAGGATGTCTTCGTGGAGCGAGCCATTCGCAACGTCATCGATTTTTGCGATCTGCTCATCGTGGCCGATCACCAATCGACCGACGGAACGTCCGCCATCCTGCGCCGTCTCGCCGCGGAATTCCCCGACCGGATGCAACTCGTCCGCATCCAGAATCCGCGCGAATCACATTTCCTGATCAGCGACTACGCGGGTTCACCGACGTGGGTTTTCGCCGTGGATGGCGACGAAATCTATGACCCCGCCGGCCTCGCGCAGATGCGCATCGATTTGCTCGCCGGCAAATACGCCGAGTCGTGGATCGTCTTCGGCAACGTGCTCAACTGCACCGCGATCGACGATGCCGCCGACACCGCGACCGGGTACCTCGCGCCGCCGTGCCGCAGCATGACGAAGCTATTCAATTTCGATCTCATCGAAAGCTGGGGCGGCGCGGCGACGCATGTCTGCGCCAACGGCACGATCCAGTTCAAGCCCGGCTACGACGCCACGCGACGGTTGCAACTGCACGAACAAATCCCGTGGGAAGAGGCGCACTTCCGTTGCCTGCACACCTGCTTCATGCGCCGCAGTTCGCTCGATGCCGCGCAGCCTCCGGCGCGGCCGAACGTCTCGGAAACCTATCTCCGCGGCGGTCTTGGCGGTTGGATGCGCAAATCAATCAACCGGCTTCTGGGCCGCCCGCCGGTCTCGGATTGGAAAATGGAAAAGTATGCGCGCGGCGAACTGGTCACCGTGGATGCGAGCGCCTTCCTTCGCCCTTCGTGATGACTGGCCGTCCGCTTGAAGTCGGTTTTGTCATCGACGGCCAACTGCCACGCTGGCCGCGCGTCTGGCAGTGGGTGCGCGGTTGCCCGAGCGGGTCCGCCGTCGGGGAGATGCGCTACGGCTGGATCGCCGGTGCCTTGCCCGCGAAGCAAGCGCGCTACAGCCTTTACCGGCCGTGGCAGCGTTACGACGCGGTGATCTTTCTCAAGTCGATGAGCGCGGAATGCCAGCGTCTCGCGCAGTCGCTCCGCCAAAAAGGGACGCGAATAATCTTCGACGTGAACGTCGATTATTTCACTCCGGCGAGCGGCACCTTTTATTACCGCGGCATGGCGCCGACTCCCGAGCAGACGACCAACGCGCGCCGGATAACGGAACTCTCCGACGCGCTGATTGCCGACTCGAGTCATCTCGCCCAAGTCTGCGCGCAGCATCACGCCAAAGTGCGGTGGATTCCCGACAACGTGACCCCGCGGATCACGCCGCCCTACCGTCCGTGGAAGCGGGGCGCGAAGCTCGATCTGCTCTGGAGCGGCGAGGCGGTGAAGCTCTTCGAGTTGCTGCGCATCGACGATGTGCTGCGGAAGTTTGCGCCGCACATCCGGCTCGTGCTTGTGACCAACGATCTCGCCGCGCTCGACCGTTGGTTCGAGCCGTGGAAGGCATGTTTGGAGAAACTGCTCGCGACGATCGAACACCAGATCATCCCGTTTCGTTCGGTATCCGGGTTGATGAAAATATACGAGAAGGGCGGCGTGTTCATCTCCCCGCGCTTCCTCGACAACACCTACAACTGGGGTCACACGGAATGGAAAATCGCGCTCCCGATGGCCTGCGGGCGGGTCGCCTTGGGCAGCCCGCTGCCCAGCTATCAGGATGTCTCGGCGCGCTCCGGCGGCGCCGGCTTGCGCCTTTGTGCCGATGACGAAGCGTGGACGACGGCGCTGGAGGAGGTGCTCTCTGAGCGCATCGATTTGGCCGCGGAAGAAAGGGCGGCGCGCGAGGTGGTCGAAAAGTTTTACAGCACGTCCGTCGTCGCGGCGAATCATCACCAATACGTCGCTGAAGTCTGTGGCCATGCGTGTTGAGCATTCCCTGCGGCTGGCCTTTCTTTCCATGAAAGGGCGCGCGGCGCGCTTGCCCGATGTGGAGCGCGGTTCCGCGCCGACGGAGTTTTTCTACGGCGCCATCGAACTCGCCCGGCAGGGGCATGCGATCACGCACTTCGAGGTCGATCCCGAGTTTCGGGATGGTTGGAGGGAGCGGGCGCTCGGCCGGCTTTGGCCTTCCTCGGCGCGGCCGGTGAAGATGACGGCGGCAACGGTCACGCAAGCCTTCCGCTCCGCGCGAGAACTCAACCGCGCTGACTGCCTCGTCGCCACGGGCGGCAATATCGCCTTCGCCCTCGCCGCGCTCGCGCGCGTCGGGATCATTCGGCGACCGATCGTCGGTATCCAGTGCGGTGTGCTGCATTTTCAGCATGGAGCGGCGCGCCGTCGGATCTCCGCGGCGCTGCTCCGGGGGATGCACACGCAGCTTTTCGGCGACGCGGAACTGGAGCCGATGCGCCGTTTCTTCGCGCTGCCGGCGGACGCGATCTCGGTCAATCTTTTCGGCGTCGATACGCGCTTTTGGCGGCCCGATCCGGCGGTCAAACGCGACCTCGTCTTCGCCATCGGCAATGACAGTCGGCGGGATTTCCAAACACTTCTCGCCGCCGCGCCGCACATTCCCGCGCCGGTCCACATCGTCACCAAACTGCCGCTGCCCGCGACGCTGCCCGCGAACGTCACGCACCATCGCGGTTCCTGGCACGGCACCGAGCTTTCGGATGAACGCATCCGCGAACTCTACCAACGCGCCCACGCCGTGGTCGTCCCGCTGCATCCGAGCAATCAACCCTCCGGCCAGAGCGTGGCTTTGCAGGCGATGGCTTGTGGCTGCCCGGTGATCCTCACGGACACGGAGGGGCTATGGTCGCGCACGCAGATGCGCGCGGGAGAAAACGTGGTGCTGATCCCGCCGGGCGACAGCGCCGAACTCGCGGCGCGCGTGCGCCAGATCATCGACGATGAAGCCTTCGCCGAACGGCTCGGCCGCGCGGGCCGGGAGACGACCGAACGCTCGGGCAACATCGAGACTTTCGCGGCCGAGATGGGTCGCTGCTGCGCTCGGCTCGCGCTGATTAATCCGATGAATAACTCATGAACCTCCGTCGATGGCTGGATGGGTGCATCGCACCGGCGATGCGGGAGCGCTTTTGGCGGCTGCTCGACGAACCCGCGCGGCACCGCTTCCAGCGGCATCTCGCGCGCATCACGCCCCCGCCACGACGCGGACAGCCGGCGGTGAGCTACGGCGAAAACGTCGGCCCGGACGGCGCGGGCATCGTGCACGGCGGTCGCGTGAAGCTCCGGCATCTCGCGGAGGAATTTCCGGCGGTCCCGGGGGATTTCAACCTGCTCTATCTTGTGAGCAGCGCGCCGCCGAAATTCGGGCTCGAACTGGTCGCGTGGGCCAAAGCTCGGGGTGTGAAATTCGTCTGGAATCAGAATGGCGTGGCTTATCCGGCCTGGTATGGCGCGCGCAGCGAGGAGATCAACGGGCCGATGCGCGCCCTGCGGCAACAGGCGGATTTCATTTTCTACCAAAGTGAATTTTGCCGGCAGTGTGCGGATCGTTTTCTCGGTCCGGTGGACGTGCGTGGGGAGATTGCGATTAACTGTGTGGATATGGCGCACTTTCGCCCCGGCCCACCGCTCCCGGCCGCGCCGTGCAAGCTGCTGGCGGCCGGTTCGCACTATGAGAGTTACCGCGTGATTTCCGTGCTGGAAGCGGTCGCCGAGCTGTTGCGCAAGAGCTTTCCGGTCGAGTTGCATCTCGCAGGCCGGCTCGCCTGGCCGGACGCCGAA
Source organism: Chthoniobacterales bacterium (assembly GCA_038325425.1). Lineage (GTDB taxonomy): Bacteria > Verrucomicrobiota > Verrucomicrobiia > Chthoniobacterales > Chthoniobacteraceae > Chthoniobacter. The sequence continues at coordinate 2,729 of JBBQIZ010000015.1, read as the reverse complement.
GCCGAGGTGGAAAAGAAAATCCGCGCTTTGGGTATTGCGCAGAACGTCCGGCGGACTGCGGCCTACCGCCAGGAAGACGCGCCCGCGCTTTACCAGTCGGCGCATGTTCTCCTGCACCCGAAATACAAAGACCCGTGCCCGACGGTGCCGATCGAGGCGATGGCTTGCGGCGTGCCGGTCATTGGTTCGGCGAGCGGCGGCATGCCGGAACTCGTGTCGCCAGAGGCCGGCGTTTTGATCGAGGTGCCCGAGAGTTGGACCGAGAATCACTGGCCCGCTCCGGCGGCGATGGCGGATGCGGTCGAGACGATCATGCAAAGCTGGCCGCGGTACAGCGTCCGCGCGCGGACGCACGCTGAGACGTATTTTTCCAAGGAAGTCTGGATGGCGAAACATCGCCGCGTCTTTCACGAACTGGCTCCCGTCTGATTCCGATGGCGAACACTTCCCCGCTCGTCACCGTGCTCCTGCCGGTGCGCAATGGCGCCGCGCATCTGCGCGCTGCGCTGGAGAGCATCCTCGCGCAGACGCTCACGGACTTCGAGTTGCTGGTCATCGACGATGGTTCGACGGACGGCACGCCGGAGATTTTGCGCGCGGTGGCCGATCCCCGTTTGCGCGTGGTCACCCATCCGCAAAATCTCGGCCTCGTGCCCACGCTGAACGAAGGGATCAAGTTGGCGCGCGGGGAGTTCGTTGCGCGCCAGGATCACGACGACCTCAGCAGCCCCGACCGTCTCGCCAAACAAGTGGCTTATCTTCGCGAAAATGCGGCCTGCGTCCTGGTCGGAAGCCAGGCGTGGCAGATCGGAGAAGACGACCGGCCGGCACTGCCGCTTTTTCGCCCGCTCTCGGCCGAGAGCATTCGCTGGTATCTGTGCTTCGACAACGCCTTCATCCATAGCGCGGTGATGTTTCGCCGCGCAGTGATCCGCGAGGACTTCGGCGGTTACCCCGCGTCGCTGCATTCCGAAGATTACGCGCTCTGGTCGCGCATCGCTCGCTCGCGACCGACCGCCAATCTTGCCGACCGGCTTCTGCGCTACCGCGAATACGCCGGTTCCGTAACTGGCTCGATCGTGCCGGAAACAGCATCCGCCTTTGACGATGCGACCGCCTCGATCCGCCAGGAAAATTTGCGCGCTCTGTTCGGTGATGATGACGCCTGCGACGAAGACGCGCGGACGCTTTCCAACTATCGCCGCCCGTTCACGCCGGCTTCCGCGCAGGCGTTTTTCCGCATCTTCGAGCGTCGCCGCGAAGCTTATGCGCGCGTTGTCCAAAACCCGCCGCAGTTCCGCCAGATCTGCGCCGTCCAGCTTGCCGAATTGGCTTACCGCCTTCTGCCGCTGGCCCGCGGACCAGCCCTCGGGTTTTATTGCCGCGCACTCGCGCTGCATCCTGCGCTCGCCGCCGACTTGCCCTGGACACGTCTGCTGGCGCTGTTCCTTTTGGGCGAAAACGCGCGCGCCCTTTACCAGCGCTGGTTCCAGCGCGGCTGAGCGACATTTAGCTTCCGCATCCGGCGGCGGCGACCTTTGATCAACCAATGGGATTTATCCATCCAGGCGTTCCGCAAGAGCTGGTCCTTCGACTGGCGAAAGAGTTCGGCATCGGCACTTTCGTCGAGACGGGAACGCACAAGGGAAACACTTCTGCGTGGGCGAGCGCGCATTTCTCCAAAGTGGTGACCATCGAAGGCAGCGAGCACTGGTATGAGCGGACGAAACCCCGGCTCGATGCGCTGGGCAATGTCTCCATGATCCTCGGGCACAGTCGCGAGGTTCTCCCCAAGGTGGTGCAGGAGCTTCCCGGTCCGGCGCTGTTCTGGCTCGACGCGCATTGGTCGGGCCGCCAGACCGCCGGCGTCGATGAACAATGCCCGCTCCTCGATGAGATCGCCGCGGTCAATCAATCGGCGCACGACCATTTTATTTTGATCGATGACGCACGCCTTTTTCTCGCGCCGCCGGAGCCGCCACACGATGTCAATCAATGGCCGGATATCGGGGCGACCGTCGCTGCGCTGAATGCGGGGCGGGGGAAGTATGTGGTGGTCTTCGAGGACGCGATCATCGCGGTGCCCGTGGCCGCCCGAGCGGCGGTGCAGGCTCATTGCCTGGGCCGGATGGCCGCGATCAGGAACCGCACGTTCAGCGAAAAGCTCGCCGACAAGGTATCCGGAATCCTGCGGTAGAGCGGCGCTGGTTTCCCGCTGGCCAAGGCGTGAAGCCAGCGTAGAGTGCCGCCGCCATGCCGCTCGACCTGAAGAGCCTCGTCACCACACGCCTCGGCGAGAACTACAGCCTCCACGAGCGGCACCTCAACTCCACGCTCGTCCGCGTGCAGCGGATCATCGGGTTCGATCACGTTTACGCGCGGGCCGCGGGTGCTTATCTCTACGATCTCGACGAGCGCGATTACCTCGATTTCCTCAGCGGCTACAGCGTTTTCAATATCGGGCGCAATCACCCGGCAGTGCAGCAGGCGATCCGCGATGTGCTCGAGATGGATCTGCCGAATATGGTGCAGATGGATTGCTCGCTGCTCAGCGGATTGCTGGCCGAGGCTTTGCTGAAGAAGATGCCGGCGCATTTGGACGCCGTGTTTTTCTGCAACTCCGGTGCGGAAGCGGTCGAGGGGGCGATCAAATTTGCCCGCGCGGCGACCGGGCGCGCGGGACTGATCTCGCTCGAAGGCTCATTCCACGGGCTTTCGCATGGCGCGCT
>JBBQIZ010000014.1:0-38620 GCA_038325425.1 Chthoniobacterales bacterium | reverse complement strand
ACGCCGCTATTGATGTCGAGCGTGTAGAGGACGTTGTTGTCGCTCAGGCCGAAGAGCACGCCGGTCGCCGGGCGGATGTCGATGTTGAGGATGGACGCACCCGAGATGCCCACCGTGCTGAGGATGAGATTGGGAGCGGCGCTGTCAAAGGTGACGAGCTGGTTGGCACCGGTGAGGCCGTAGATTAGTTCGGCTTGGCTGCTGGCGGTCAGGCCGGCAAGGGTGAGGATGAGGGCAAGGTTGCGTTTCATGGGATGCAGTGAGGTCGTGGTGGTGTTTCGGATGGCTCGGGAAATACTTCCCGTTGCGGTTCCGACGTTGCCTTCCCGGCACTCTCACTTTCAAGAAACGGCTGGTAACGTTTCAGCGGAGATTGCGGCAATTGCGCGGCGTTGGTGACAACGCGGAGACGAGTTCGCAACGATCTGGAAAACCCGCAAAAAGTGTGGCCGCTGGCACGCCCTCCTTCCGTGCGCACCCGCTCTCTGCCGCAAAGATTTCGCCGACCAGCCCTTTCAGCCCGCGCTCAATTCGTCTTTTTCCGCGCCGCCGCTCCCGTCTTGCTCTTCGCCGGCAAAGTGGCCTTTTTTCCCGGCGTTTTTTTGACGGTCGTCCCCGCCCGGGGTTTTTCCCGCTCGCTCGCTGGCGGCACCACTTCCCCGGCCTCGGCGGACGTTTCGCCCGCGCCTTCCTCCCGCAATCCCGGCATCCGCGCGTAACCCACAAAATCGGCCTTCGCCTTTTCCGGATCGGTCGCATCCGTCCGCGGCATCTTGAAATCGAACACGCTCACGCCCCAGCGCTGGACCCCGTTGTAGCTCCGTCCATCACTCGCCCCGAACATGATCCGCTTCTTCGTCTCCTTTTCCCGGCCGAGATACATCATGACATGCGAGATCGGAACATCGCGACCGGTGCTGTAGGTGCCCGTCCAAAACATCAGGTCGCCCGGCAGCAGTTGTGCAAACTCGGGGCTCTCCGCGCTCTTGCTCACCACGGGGAAAAACATCCCGTGCTCCCTCGCCCACAAATACTGGCCACTGGAGTCGCGCGCCACGTCGGTCAATCCGTGGGAGCGAAGCAGATAGTAAATGGTGCCCGAGCAATCCATGCCGCCCTTCGCCGGGTCCGCGCTGCCGAAGGCGTAGCTCAGATTCTGGCGCGTGAGGTCGATCGCCGCGCGGATGAGTTGCTGGATTTTCGCGGGCTGCGCGGCGAACTCGATGATCGTCTCCGGTTCGACGGTCGCGCTGGGCGCCCGCTCCTTCTTCGGCGCGGCATCCGCCGCAGGTGGGGCGCTTTCCTCGGTCGATTTTTTGGCGGCGCTCGTCGGCGGTTCGCTGGAACTCGGGACTTTTACCGGCAATGGTGCGTCGGCTCCGGCGGTGGCCGCGTTTTTTTCCGCCGCGGTCTTGGGCGTCGTTTTGGCGGGCGCCTGACCGGTCGTGGCGGTCTTCTTTTTTGCCGGGGTCGGCGATGGAGTGGCCCTCTTGCTCGTCGTCGCCTTTTTCGCGGAACTCTTTTTGGTTTCCGCGTGGGCGGGTGGCAGCGGGAGCAAAACGAACGCGGCACCGAGCAGCAGAGCGGTCACAGAGCGAAGGGCAAGCATACGGTTCATACGTTCGCGGGGCCCGGCGCGGCTGGGTGGAACCGGCCGCCTCAGCCGGCGAGTTCTTCGAGCAAGGCCCGGTTGAGGCGGATGCCGGCGAAGAAATTCTCCAGCGGGAAGTTTTCGTTGGGCGCATGCGCGCGGCAATCAGGCAGCGCGAGCCCGAGGAGCAGGGTCTCGACGCCGAGCACGCGCTTGAAGGTGTTCACGATCGGGATGCTGCCGCCTTCGCGGATGAGCGCGAGGTCCCGCCCGGGTAATGCCCGGCGCAAGGCGCGCTGCGCGGCCAGGCCGAAACCGGTCTGGGGATCGGTGACATATGGTTCGCCGGCGTGACCGCCCGTGATCCCGAGTTTCACCCCGGGCGGGCAGTGCGCCTGCAAATGCGCCCGCACTTTGGCCATGATGTCCTCGGGTTGCTGGTGCGGCACGAGCCGGAAAGTCAGCTTGGCAAAGGCTTCGCGGGGCAGGACGGTTTTCGTGCCGATGCCTTGGAAACCGCCCCCGATGCCGTTCACCTCCGCGGTCGGACGCGCCCACACGCGCTCGAGGCTCGAGTAGCCGGCTTCGCCGAAAAGCGCGGGTGAACCCGTGACGTTAAGAATATCGGCGTCGCCAAACGGCAGTTTCGCCCAGGCTTCGCGCTCCCACGTTTCGAGCGGCGCAACGTCGGCATAAAATCCGGGCACCGCCACGCGCCCCTCCGCGTCGTGCAAACTGGAGACCAACCGCGCGACCGCCGCGGCGGGATTCGCCACGGCCCCACCGTAGATCCCGGAATGTAGATCGGTCGCCGGGCCGGTGACTTTCAGCTCCAGCGCGCCAATACCACGCAGGCCGTAGGTGAAGGTCGGCACGCCGGGTGCAATCATGCCGGTATCGGAAATGGCGATCACGTCGCAGCGTAGTTCTTCGCGGTGCGACTCCAAAAATTCCTCGAGATGCGCGCTGCCGATTTCCTCCTCGCCTTCCACGAGCACAATTAGATTCACGGGCAGTTCTCCCTTTTCGCGCAGCGTCTCCTCCAGTCCGAGAATGTGCGCGAAGATCTGCCCTTTGTTGTCGGTCGAGCCGCGCGCGAAGACGATGCCGTCCTTGATCCGCGGCTCGAAAGGCGGCGACTCCCACAGTTCGATCGGATCGACCGGTTGCACGTCGTAGTGGCCGTAGATCATCACCGTCCGGCGACCGGGACGGTGCTCGTTACGGGCGATGACGATCGGGTGCTGGGCGGTCGGATGAATCTCGGCGCTGAGCCCGATCGCACGCAGTTTTTCCGCCAGCCAGGTCGCACAGCGGGCGACATCTCCGGCACGTTCGGGATCGGTCGAAACGCTCGGAAAACTCAGGAAATGCAAATATTCAGCGACGCGCGGATCAGTCATGGCGGCACATTACGAACGGCGCGCCGTACCGGCAATCCCGCGCGCGGATTGACGCTGCGCCATTTTTCTGGGAACTCTCGCCGCCTTCTCTTCATGGAAATTCGCAAGGCCCTCATCACCGCTGCCGGGAAAAACCAGCGCACCCTGCCGCTCCAGTCGCTCGTCGATCGCGACGGTGTGACCAAAACGGCGCTCGCGATCATCATCGAGGAAATTCTACGAGCCGGCATCGAGCAGATCGGAGTGGTCATCAGTCCCGGCGATGAACCCGCGTATCGCGCGGCCGCCGGCACGCACGCCTCGCGGCTGACTTTCATCGAACAAAACGCGCCGCTCGGCTATGCGCACGCCATCCAGAGCGCGGCGGCTTTTTGCGAGAACGATCCGTTTCTTCTGCTCGTCGGCGATCACCTGTATCTCAGCGCCACGGAAAAAGGCTGCGCGCAGCAACTCGTGGAAATCGCCCGCACGGAAAACTGCGCGGTCTCTGCCGTGCAATCGACCCACGAAAGCAAGCTGCCGTATTACGGTGCGGTCGGCGGCCAACTCGTCAACGCCGCCCAGCGGCTCTACCAGATCGACGCCGTGCTGGAAAAACCCACGCCGACCGAGGCCGAGCAAAAGCTCGATGTGCCCGGACTGCGCGCTGGCTACTATCTGTGCTTTTTCGGCATGCATGTCCTCACGCCCGCGGTGCAGCGCATCCTTGGCGAATTGCTCGCCGCTGCCCCGGGTCACGAAACGACGGTCAATTTCCGCGCCGCCCTCGCTCGGCTCGCCGGACAAGAGCGTTACCTCGCCTGCGAACTCGACGGACGCCGCTACGACTTCGGCGTGAAATATGGCCTGCTCACCGCGCAGCTCGCACTGGCCACTTCCGGCCAGGACCGCGACGAAGTGCTGCGCGGGCTGGTCGAATTGCTCGCGACGAAATAGCTCCGCATGTCGCTCGGCCTTCTCGAACTCATCACGTCGTCCGACGATGCCACGCGCAATCGTTCGCTCGACGCCCTTTGCAGCGCCGCGAGCTTCGATGCGCTGCTCAAAGAATGCGACGCGCTCGAATCTTTCCGGCAGCGCAGCGACAATCTTTACGAACGGGTCCGCGCGCTTTTTTTCCTCTACGCGATCCATCGCTTTCATCTGCCCACGCGCGTGGAGTTGCAGACGGGCGGACAGATTCCATTTCACGGTTACGAGCAACTCCTTCAGCGGCGCTTCGGCGAGGCCATCGAGATTTTTTCCAGCGCGCAAAAGACCGGCGGCCCGAGCGATGCGCTGAGCAGCGCGCTAGCCGCCGCGTATCACCGGCTCGCTTTCCAGACCCTCGCGGATCAAGTGCGGCGCAGTGTCCGCACCGTCCGCGGCAATCAATGGATGTTCCGCATGGGCCATCCGAAGGACCAACCGTTGCGCGTGCGGCGCGAGCTGCTCACGCCGGCAGCGGATGGTTCGTATCCGATCCTGCGCGAACGCACCCCGGTGCGGATGGACCTCACGCACTCCGCGTGGAGCGACATCTTTTTCCTCGGGATGGATTTTCCCGAAGGTGCAAAGGTGCTCAACGTCTCCGTCGATCTCGGCGTGCATGGCCGCGATACCACGACGCAGCCGCCGGTCAGTGCCTGGCTGCGCGTGATCGAGGAGCCGGTGCTGAGGCTGGTCAGCGTCGATCTCAACGCGCGCGCGGACATCTCGAACCTGGCGGAGGTATTCGACTTCGCGAAGGACTACCTCGGCCTGCTCAAAGCCGCGGTGATCGCATCCGGCGTTGTGCCGCCGGGAATCGAAGGCTCCGGTCAATCGCTCGCCGATCTGCTCGCGGAAATGCTCGGGCCGGGACGCGGGCTGGAGCTCGTCTCGTCGGTCAACGACATCCCCAAAGGCTCGCGCCTCGCCGTTTCCACCAACCTGCTCGCTGCGCTCATCGGCGTGCTGATGCGCGCGACCGGCCAGGCCGAATCCCTCACCGGGCCTCTGCTCGAAAGCGAACGCCGACTCGTGCTGGCCCGCGCGCTGCTCGGCGAATGGATCGGCGGCAGCGGCGGCGGCTGGCAGGATTCGGGCGGCGTGTGGCCGGGAATCAAGCTGATCCAAGGCGTCGCGGCGCAGCCCGGCGATCCGGAGCACGGCATCTCGCGCGGCCGGTTGATGCCGACACACCACGTCTATTCGCGGGATGAAATCTCCGCCGAAGCCCGCCAGCGCTTGCAGGATTCGCTGGTGCTGGTCCACGGTGGCATGGCCCAGAACGTCGGCCCGATCCTCGAGATGGTGACGGAGAAATACCTGCTCCGCTCCGCCGCCGAGTGGACGGGGCGACAGGAAGCGCTGGGTATTCTCGACGAAATCCTCGACGGGCTCCGCGCAGGCGACATCCCCAAGGTCGGCGCGGCAACGACGCGCAATTTCGAGGGCCCCATCCAGACGATCATCCCGTGGGCTTCGACCTTCTACACAGAACGGCTGATCGAGCAGGTGCGCGCAGAGTTCGGCGTGGACTTTCACGGTTTCTGGATGCTCGGCGGCATGAGCGGCGGCGGCATGGGCTTCATGTTTGCGCCGGCGCGCAAAGCCGAAGCGCAGCAGCGGCTGCAGGCCATCATGAGCGCGACGAAACTCGAACTGCAGAACGCGCTGCCATTCGCGATGGACCCGGTGGTCTACGATTTCGCAATCAACGAAAACGGCTCCTTCGCCGACCTGCTCAGCGGCGGCGATGCGCTGATGCCGTCCGCCTATTACACGCTCACGGTCCCCGAACTCATCCGCCAGGATCGCCGCGCTCTGTCTCCGCTGCGCCGGATCGAGATCGATAAATTCGGCGCGGCCTGCCGGACGAAGCCCGAGCTCCGCGGCATGGTGCAGACGCTCTTCGACGCAATGTTTCCCCGCGGCAAAACCGACGGGGGCGATGAATCGCTGACCGCGCTGCTCGCAGCGAATGGCTTCGACGCGAAACAGCACGAACAAATCCGCACCCACCTGCGCGAAGGCCGCATCGGCCTCGCGCAAAACCGACTCCCCGCCAATGCGGTGATCGAAGACGTGCGCCCGGAAGACGCGACCGATTTTTCCTCGGTGAAAAGCGCAGCGCTCGAATCCCGCGGCCTCGCCGCGCTCCGCGCCGGTGAAGTCGCGGTGGTCACCTTGGCCGCTGGAGCGGGGTCCCGCTGGACACAAGGCGCCGGCGTCGTAAAGGCGCTGCACCCGTTCGCCAAGCTCTCCGGGCGTCATCGCACTTTTCTCGAAACGCATCTCGCGAAGTCACGCCGCATTTCCCGCCTCGCCGGCGCACCCATCCCGCACATTTTCACGACCAGCTATCTGACGCACGAGCCGACCACGACCTTCCTCACGAAACATCATAACTACGGCTACGAAGGCCCGCTCCTGCTTTCGCGCGGACAGAGCGTCGGTCTGCGCATGGTGCCGACCGAGCGTGACCTGCGTTTTGCGTGGGAGGAAATGCCGCAGCAGATGCTCGATGAGCAACAGCAGAAAGTCCGCGACAGTCTGCGTACCGCCCTCATCGGCTGGGCGCGCGGTGCGGGTGAAGCGAGCGATTACACGGACAACTTGCCGCTGCAATGCCTGCATCCCGTCGGGCATTGGTTTGAGCTGCCGAATCTGTTCCGCAACGGCACGCTCGCGGCGCTCCTCGCCGAACGCCCGCAGCTCCAAACAATCATGCTGCACAACATCGACACGCTCGGCGCCGACGTCGATCCGACGTTGCTCGGCCAGCATTTGGAGAGCGGCGCCTGCCTGAGTTTCGAAGTCATCACCCGCCGCTTGGAGGATCGCGGCGGCGGACTCGCGCGCGTAAATGGCCGGACGCGTTTCGTCGAGGGGCTGGCCATGCCAAGCGAAGAGGCCGAGTTCGCTCTCACCTATTACAGTTCGAACACCGCGTGGATCGACCTCGATCAATTGCTGGCGGCCTTTGAACTGACACGCGGCGACTTCACCGCCGCGACGATCGATGAGCAAAAAATCACCGCCGCCATCCGTCATTTCGCCGCAAAAATGCCGACCTACATCACGCTCAAGGACGTGAAGAAACGCTGGGGCCACGGGCAGGAAGACATCTTTCCCGTGACGCAATTTGAGAAGCTCTGGGGCGACATGACAGCCCTCCCGGAAATCGACTCGCGCTTCCTCGTCGTCCCGCGCCGCCGCGGGCAGCAACTCAAGGATCAGGCGCAGCTAGATGGCTGGCTGCGCGATGGCTCAGCGGCGCACGTCGAGTCGCTCTGCGCGTGGCGCTGAAGCCGTCGAATACTCGGCGGGCTTGCCCGACGTTGGCGAATGGCCTTCGCCCGAAGTTTCGCTGATCGGTGAAGTTGCAACAAGCGGCTGGACATCGGGCACGGCGGGTCCACGCGTCTGGGCGAAGCTCACTTTGGAGCGCAAGAGCAGCGTCCCGAGGCAGAGATCCGCGAGCGGCAGCACCACGTTGAAATTCTTGTGCATGTAGCGGTGGTGCAGCAAATGGTGCCCATTGAGCCGGAAGAAAAGACCCGAGCGCTCGACGATCCGCTGCTTCGGCAGATGCATGCACCAGTGGATGTACTCATACACGCAGTAGTAGGTGGTCATGCCTAGAAAAGCGCCGAGGAGCAACGCCCACTCTCCGACCGCCCAGGCAAGCGGCACCGCGGGGATCATCGCGATCGCCGTCAGCACCGCGCCATTCCACCACGCCATCGGGATCGTTTCTTTGTCCGCCTCGTCCTGCAAATGGTAGGTGTGATCCGCCTTGAACGTCCCGTGATGCACAATCGCGTGCGCGCGAAACGGATACGTGAACGCGCCGAGCGGACGATGCATCACGTAGCGGTGCAGCACCCATTCAAAGAACGACGCGACGACGAGCCAGGCGACGAAGCCAAGGGAGGACCAAAAAAGGAGGTTGAGCATAAAAACGAAAAGGCGTGCCTCATGAAACGGTCGCGAGGCACGTCGTGACGCACCGTGGTGGCGATTAGCAGCGGGCGCAATCGGAATCGCGACCGAGAGATCACACTGGCCATCCGCGGCGCGCGTGGCACCGTGCCGCATGCCTCAGCGCCCGAGTCGAAAAAAAGCCGCCAAACCGGCGAAACCAGCCAGCCCGCAAGACGAACAAGCTCAGTCCGATCAGCGCACCGCCGAGCGGCTCCGGGAGCGCACCGTGCGGAATCTGCTCGGCAAATTCCAAGGGCGGAAATCGATCTGACGACTGCGGCGCGACTTCACGCGACGCTGGTCACGCAATACGTCACGCGCTTTCCGGCAAGCTGAGCTTCCCAGCGGTCGCCTTGCTTCCTGCCGATAAGTTGCTGCCCGAGCGGAGATTGTGGCGTGAGAACCAGCACGGCGCGCCGATTCTGCAGAACCTCCGTGCCGCCCGCGCGCGGACCGATGAAATAGCAGGCACTCCCCGCCTTCGTTTCCACTTCGACGAACGCACCCACATCGATCGGATCCTCCGGACCGAAGTCGCGCAGCGGCAGCGCGGCGAATTGCTCCAGCGCCTCCGCCGTTTCTGCCGCCTGACGGGATTGGCCGCGCGCCAAATACGAAGCCTCCAGTCCGCGCGTGTCGTATTTCCCTTCCGCTTTGCTCTGCTCATCCGTGGCCTCGGCATGCGCGGAGCGCGCGGATTTCATGTAGCCTTCGAGTTCGGCAGCGAGCTGGGCGATGATCTTCTGGACGAGGGCGGCTTTGTTCACGGGGCGGACATGGAACGCGACGCGCCCCGCCCGCGCAATCGAAAGCGCCGTCAGGCGAGAATCGGCTTCACCACATGCCCATGCACATCGGTGAGGCGGAATTGGCGACCTTGGAAACGATAGGTGAAGCGCTCGTGGTCGATGCCGAGCAAGTGCATGACCGTGGCCTGGAAGTCGTGCACATGCACCGGGTCTTTGACGACGTTGAACGCGAAATCATCGCTCTCGCCGTACTGCATGCCCGGCTTCACTCCTGCGCCCGCCATCCACATCGTGAACGCATACGGATGATGATCGCGGCCCCAGCGTTTGGTGTCGTTGATGTCGCCTTGGATGAACGGCGTGCGGCCGAATTCGCCGCCCCAGATGACCAGCGTGTCATCGAGCAGACCGCGCTGCTTGAGATCCTTGATTAGCGCCGCGCTCGGCTGATCGGTGTCGCGGCACTGAATCTCAAACTGCGTCGAAAGATTGTTGTGATGATCCCAGCCAGCGTGCAGGCACTGCACGAAACGCACGCCGCGCTCCACGAGTCGGCGCGCCATCAGGCAGTTGTAAGCAAACGAACCCTGGCGCTTCACATCCGGGCCGTACATGGCCAGCGTCTCCGGCGATTCCTGCGCAAAGTCGATCAACTCCGGCACGCTCGCCTGCATCTTGTAAGCCATCTCGTACTGCGAGATCCGCGTGGCGATTTCCGGGTCTCCGAACTCCGCGTAATGCTCCTCGTTGAGCTTCGCCAGATCGTCGAGCAGCCCGCGCCGAACCTCGCGCGACATGCCGTCCGGGTTCGACAGATACAACACGGGATCGCCACTGCCGCGAAAACGCACGCCCTGATATTTCGACGGCAGAAAGCCCGAGCCCCAATAGAAGTCGTAAAAAATCTGCCCGCAGGACGCCTCCTTGTCCCGCGAAGTCATGACAACGAATCCCGGCAATTCCTGCGACTCCGTGCCGAGCCCATACGTCGCCCACGCGCCCATGCTTGGCCGGCCCGGTTGCTCTCCGCCGGTCAGGAAAAAACTGATCGCGGGCGCGTGGTTCACCGCCTCGGTATGCATCGACTTGATGAAACACAGATCGTCCACGATGCCCGCGGTGTGCGGCATGAAGTCGCCGACCCACATGCCCGACTTGCCGTGCTGCTTGAAACCCGTGAACGGCGGCAGCACGAGCTTCTGCTTCACGTTCTGCGTCATCGTCGAGAAGCGCTTGTCGCCAAGGATCGACGGCGGAATTTCCTGCCCACGGAACTTCTCCATGCCCGGCTTGTAGTCGAACGTATCGAGATGCGGCGGCCCGCCATTCTGCAGCAGATAGATCACCGCCTTCGCCTTCGGTGCAAAGTGCGGGAGCGCATCGAGCCCGCCGACGCGCCTCGCCGCAGGTCCATCGGTCAGCGCAGCAAAGCCATCCTGGGCGAGCAGCGAAGCGAGTGCGGCGGTGCCGAGGCCGGTCGCCGATTTGGCGAAGAACTGGCGGCGGGTGAGATAGGCGGCGCGCTGCTGGGAGGGGTTCATAACGTTGCCCGCCGAGTTAAGCGCATCCGCGGAGAATGGCATCTACCGCAATTGCGTAAGGCCTCCGCCGCAGAGTTCGACCTGCTTCCCAAAATTACGGTTTGGCGGGCGCGGCAGTGCCTGCCTCCGACTCAAAGTTAATGATCCTGCCGCCGCCCGCTTTCGCCTCCCCGATCAGGCGCCGATCGGTGGCATCGCGATCCCACGGGCGCGCGCCCGCGTTCGCCAGCACCCACGCAGCGGTCTCGCTCGCGGGTTTGGCTTCGAGCCGCGGCGGCCAAAACATCGGCTTCTCCACGAGGCGAAAATCCTCCGCTGGCCCCGCGCTCTCTTTCTCCCCCTTCCGCACCGCCTCGATCTCCAGCGATTCGCCATCGGCATGGAAGAATTGATTGTCCCTCAAGTGCGCGTCGCACGGCCCCGTGACCTCCATGAACGGCACGCGCGAATTCGTGCTCGGACCACGCCGGGCCACGTTCCCGACAATCACCATCGCGCCCCGCTGATGCGCCGGGCGTGACTATTCCTTGCTCAGCGTTTCGTCGAGATTGAGGAGCAGTAAGGCGAGACTGGTGTGCGCGGCGAGTTCCGGGGCGGGCAGGTTGGCATCGGGCGTCGACTCTCCGGTGCTGATGAGCTTTTGAGCGGCTTCATTCGCACCCGCGAAATCCTGGCGGAAACGCGCGAGCGCGCTTTGCAGCAAAGCCGCTTCTTTTTCGGTCGGCGGGCGCGCGGTGCAAAGGCGAAAGCCGTGGGCAATGCGCTCGGCATCGGTCGCGCCGCCTTGCTGGATCATGCGTTCGGCGAGCGACCGCGCGGCTTCGACATAGGTCACGTCGTTGAGCGTCACAAGCGCTTGCAGCGGCGTGTTCGTGATGCCGGTTTTCACCGTGCATTGCTGGCGATTTGCCACGTCGAAAAAAACCGTCGGGCCGACGATACGCCGCCAAAAAATGTAGAGGCTGCGGCGGTAGAGCGCTTCTCCGCTGTCCTGCGCAAACTTGATCTGGCCAAAAGTCGCATCCTCCCACACGCCCTCGGGTTGATACGTTTTCACCGGCGGTCCGCCGAGTTTTTCGACGAGCAAGCCCGACGCAGCGAGCGCCTGATCGCGGAGCATCCAACTCGGCAGCCGATGCCGCGGACCCCGCGCGAGCAATTTGTTTTCGGGGTCGCGCTCGGCCATGCCCGGCGCGATGCGCGACGACTGACGGTAGGTCGCGCTGGTGACGATGAGGCGGTGCAGGCGCTTCACGTCCCAGCCGCTTTCGATAAACTCGCGGGCCAGCCAGTCGAGCAATTCGGGATGTGTGGGTTTGTCGCCTTGCACGCCGAAGTCGTCCACCGTCTTGACCAACCCTCGCCCGAAGAACATCTGCCAGAAACGATTCACGGTCACGCGCGCGGTGAGCGGATGTTCCGACGAAACGAGCCACTGCGCGAGCGCGAGGCGGTTGGGCGGCGCGGCGGGAGCCAGTGCCGGCAGGAAGGCCGGCGTCCCGTGCGTGACCGGATCGGTCGGTTTATTGTAGAGGCCTTTTTCGAGGATGAAGGTATCGCGCAGTTTTTCGCGGTCGCGCATGACCATGGTGCGCGGAGCCGCGCGCTCGGCAGCTTCCCGCGCGGCCTTGGTGGCATCGGCCTTTTTCTTCGCGGCGATAAGTCGTGGCTCGCTGGCGAGGTAGAAATCCGTGACCGCCTGCTTCTGTGCGTCCGTGCGCTGCGTCGGCTCGATCGCCAGCGCGGCTTTCACTTCCTCCGGGATCGGACGGAGCAACACTTTCGGCGAGTTCGTCATTGAGAGTCGGAACTTCCCGATGACGTGCTGCTGGTGCGGCGACCGAAATTGCAGGCGAAACGACAGCGTGCGATCCGGCCGGTAGCCGAACTCGTTGAGCAGCTCGAAGACCGCTTCGTGCGGCTGCCCGACCTGCGGCCACGCGCCCCAACCGGTGTCGTCGCGGCCATCGAGCGCGTTCTTCAGCGGCCAGCCCTCCTGCTCAAAATCCGCGCGCACCGCGGCGAGACTGACCGGCTTGCCGTCGCCGAGAAACTTCACCTCCGTCAGCACCCAGCTTCCGTTCGGCGCGCGGCCTGGGCCCTTGGCCGGCAGCGATTCGTCGGTCAGGGCCTCGAGTTTGATCGCGGTCGCGCCGCGCATCTGCGTGACGCCAGTGAAGATGAGATCATCGACATCGGGATTCACGCCGCTGACCAGCACCGAACCATCCGGCTGCGGCGTGAGCGTCGCGCCATTCTCGCTCGTCACTTCCTCCGGACGGAGCACCTGCCACTCGACTTCGGCCAGCTTCGCGCCATCGCCCTTCACCTCGGTCTCCCACGTCGCCTGCTCGGCGCGGAGGAGCTTCTCCAGCACATCGCCCTCTTTTTTCGCCGCCGCTTCCGCATCGCGCCGCGCCTTGAGTTTCGCTTCCTCTTCGGGCGTGGCGAGGCTCATCACCGGCTTGGCATAACCGCGATCGTCGTTCGCGCCGGTCTCATCGATCGAGTTAAAGTAGGCGCTGAGCTGGTAGTAATCGCGGTGCGTCAGTTGATCGTATTTGTGGTCGTGGCAGCGGCAGCAGTTAAAGGTCAGCCCGAGCCAGACGGTGCCCGTCGTCTCCACGCGATCCATCACGTAATCGACCCGCGATTCCTCGGCGATGCGCCCGCCTTCGCCGTTGATCATGTGGTTGCGATGAAAGCCGGTGGCGATGAGTTGTTCCTTCGTCGGATTCGGAAGCAGATCGCCGGCGAGTTGCTGCACGGTGAATTGATCGAATGGCAGGTTGTCGTTCAGCGCCTTGATCGTCCAATCGCGCCATGGCCACATCGCGCGCGTCGGATCACCCTGGTAGCCGTTGGTGTCCGCATAGCGCGCGGCATCGAGCCATTCCCAGACCATGCGTTCGCCATAGCGTGGCGACGCGAGCAGCCGATCCACGACCTTTTCGTAAGCATCAGATTGCACATCGCCGACGAAGGCGGCGACTTCTTCGGGCGTCGGCGGAAGACCGGTGAGATCGAGCGTCACCCGACGGAGCAGCCGCGCCTTTTCCGCTGCGGGAGCTTGCTTCAGTCCTTGCTTGGCGAGCGGTGCGAGGACAAAGGCGTCGATCGGATTGCACACCGTCCCGAGCGCCGCGTCGGGTTGCGGAACAGGCGCGCGTTTCGGCGCGACGAAGGACCAATGTTCACCCCAGACCGCGCCTTCATCGACCCAGCGTTTGAGCAATTGCTTCTGCTCCTCGGTCAGCTTCCGGTTCGACTTTGGAGGCGGCATCATATCGTCCTTGTCGGTACTGAGCACCCGCAGGATCGCATCCGAATTTGCGCTGTCGCCGGGTTGGATCGAAGTCACGCCATCGAGCGTGCGGAAGGCGCCGTCCTTCGTATCGAGGCGCAGCTTGGCCTCACGCGCCTTCGCGTCCGGGCCGTGGCAATGGTAGCAGTTTTCCGAAAGGATCGGCTGGATGTCGCGGTTGAAATCGATCGGCGGCGCGGCTTCAACGCAACAGGTAGCGAGCAGCGAGAGGCCAAAAAAGATGGCGCGGAAAGGGCAAAACATTGGCGCGGAGGATGCCGGCGAGCGGTGGCAGCAGCAATATACGGGTGCGCGTAATGCACCAGACGGCAAGGGTTCAAGACGCTTTGCCGGCGGCCGAAAGCTGCGACGTTTAGGGAGCGATTTGGAAATGCGCCGCCGCATCGATCAATTCCCGACCCGCCGCGGTGCGACGGGATTGAAACGATCGCCAGTTTCGCTCGGAAAGAGCAATTTCCTCGCTCGATGCGAGGCGGATCACCCGCTCGCGTGCCTCCAGCGCGGTGGAGAATGCGCGATTTCGCGACGACGCCACATCGATCAGCGACGGCCACCCTCCGGGTCCGAGCGCTTCAAGATACACGAGATCAAGCGTGCGCGTGGATTCCCGCTGCCACTGCGCGACATTGAACCGCGCGACCCAACCGGTGATATCGGGAAACTGGATCACGAAGCATAGCGCGAAGGTGGCGAGCGCGTTGCGCCACAGCAATGTCCCAAGATTACCGCCCTGCGCGATGTGCCATGCGAGCAGCCCGAAACCCGCCGTCACGAGGATCAGGAAGCAGCCGACGTAAACTCGCAACTCGCTGAGTTGATAAGCATCCACATAAAGCTTCAGCCGCAGGAAAACTCCTGCGATGAGCACCAAATTTTGCGCGATCCACAAACCGGCCAATGCCTTGAGAATCCGATGCCGCGAGATCGTCGGCTCTTGTTGGAAAACAATCGCAATCACGACTGCCGAGAGCATTACGGCAAAAGTGAGGCTGTATACGCCGTGGTGGACGAACGCGCTGAAGCTCACATTTCCGGGGAGTGCTGCACGGCTCTCCTGCCGCCAAAGATAGATCACGTCGATCGTGTTCACCGCGAAGAAGAGCGCGTTCAACACGATGAAAACCGCGCAGCTTTGCCAAACCGCGAGCCGCACATCGGCGCGGGTGAAAAGCGGCAGCGGGCGGGTCCAGATCCGTGGCGAAACCGGAGCCGGATGCGGACGGATCAGCGCGAGGGCGAACGTCGCAAAGGCGATCCAGAGCGCGGTGCGCGCGAAGGAAAAGTCGAACGAGAAAAACCACAACGTCGTCTCCCGCACCGAACGCACGAGCAATTCCCCGAAGATCGCATTCCCAAAACTCAGCACGATGCCAAAGATCAGCGCGAGACACGCGGCGGGCGCGAGAATCTGCACAGAGCGTACTGTTCGATCGCTCGTCACGGTGTTGATCCCGACGTTGGCGAGTTCGCTCTCACCAATCCTCCGCATCAACCACGGCCAACGCCCAATCGCGCAGCCCCACGCAACGAGTGATTCCGACCAGCGCGCCCACCGGTTATCGAGGTCGCGAAAATGCCGCTCGCCCATGATCACGGCGAGGAGCGTCAGCAGGACCGTGACGTTTGCGAACGAGATCTCAAGCAACGTGGCACACGAAGAAACCAGCAGCAGCGCACCGGCGATCCAGGCGGTCCGAGTCGACCGCCCACCGGCGGGCACCGATAGGAGGGTCGCAGCGATGATGCAGGCATAAAGGGCGACGGACGCGCCGGGCGGATGATCCCAGAACAACAAATCGCCGAGCCAGGTGAGCACCGCAGAAACCGCGAGGACAGGCAGCACACGTTCGCGGCCGACAACAATCGAAATAGAAGTCATGTCAGGAGAATGAGGTGGAGTGATGAAATGCTGAGGAACGTCCGATGAAAAACGGATAAAGAAGCGATGAAGTCGGACTTCAATGCGCGGCGGACCCAATCGTTTGCCCTGTTTCCCTGATGGTCTGCGCAAGCGCTGCGAATGGTTGCCGCTCCAAAGCGAATGTCTGCAAACGGACCGCCACTGCCGCCACGGTTTCTTTCAGCGTGCTCGTTCCGGCGGTGAGGCCGACGACTTCGGCTTCGGTGAATGAGCGGGGGTCGAGTTCGTCGGGCCGTTCGATGTGGATCACGCGCAGGCCGGCGACGGTCCCCGCGGCGACCAGTTGCAGCGTGTTGTTGCTGTTGCGTCCGCCCACCACGACCAGCGTATCGCAGGTTGCCAGCAGCTTGCGAAGGGCGTTCTGGCGGTTCTTCGTCGGTTGGCAAACGGTGTCGCTGAAGCGCACCTCGGCGTCCGGGTGCGCGACGCGCAGCGCTTCGAGGAGCGTGTGGACTTTCTCGATCGGCTGGGTGGTTTGCGAAATTACGCCGTACCGATCCGCCGCGGGAACCAGCTCGATGTCATCGGGATGCTCGACGACAAATGCGCCGGGAAAATCGCCGATCAATCCTTCGACTTCGACGTGACCCCGGTTGCCGATCACCACCGGAAAATAACCGAGCGAGACAAGCATCCGCAGTTGGTCGTGCGCGTGCCGGACCAGCGGGCAGGTGCCGTCGGCCACACCGAACCCTGCGCTGCGCCATTCCTGACGCTTTCGATCCGACGCGCCGTGCGCGGTGATCATGACCTGCGGCGTCGCCGCGGAACCGGTATGCGACAGCGCACCTTCGCTCACGCCTTGTCTGGCCAGGCGTTCACGGACGACGGGGTTGTGGACCAATTCGCCGAGGATGGTCAGTGGGCCTTCGCGGGCGAGTTGCTCCGCCTGCGCGATGGCGTCGCGGACGCCGAAACAAAGTCCGTAGTGTTCTGCGAGTTCGATTTTCATAGATGGAGGAGTCTGGCTTTGTGTGACAAAGCTCTTGTGCAAAATAAATTACGGTCGGCCGGCTTTGATGATTTGTTCGAGGATGGTGAGATATTCCTGAAATGCGCCGCGGCCTTTCGTGGTGAGGGAGTAGCTGGTCTGCGGGCGGTCGATGATTTCCTTGGTCACGGCCACGTAGCCATGGTCATGCAGCGTGCGGAGGTGCGTGACGAGATTGCCGTCGCTCATTTCCAGTTGGGCTTTCAAATCCTGGAACGACCAACTGGCGCGAGTAGCAAGGAGGGTCATGATGCCGAGGCGCGCTTTTTCATGGATGACCTTGTCGATCTTCTCGAAGTCGAACATCGCTCAGGCGCCGCCGCCGATCCGGCGCGGCCAGGTGCAGGCGGCATAGACGAGGTGAAAAATACCGAACGTCGCGCCCATGATCAGGTGGGCCATGACCGCGGGATATATCGGCGGAGGAGCGTCGGCGCGAAAAGCCAGGAGGACGAGCAAGATGCTGCCCGCGAGGAAGAAGACGCGCCCCAGCCAGCACAGCGAACGCGGCGCGAAGTGGGAAGCGGCGAGCAAGCTGACTCCGTAAAAGAGCACCCACAGCGACGCGATCAGCGGCCAACCGCAATGCGCGGAGATCGTCGTGCAGAGTCCCCCGGCGAGCAAAGCGGGCAGCATCGCGCGCAGCGCGAGGCGCATCCCCGGCGAAGCAAAGGGTTCGCCTCGCCGATGCGCATTGCGACGGAGCAGCCAGAGGTTCACCGCGCTGGTGACGGCGAGCACCACCAGCCAGGGCGCGACAAAAGGCAATTCCCCGGTCGGGGCCGCGCGTCCACCCAGCCACCATGCGGCCGCCGCAACCGCTACGGCGAGCGTGCCGCCAAGCAATGCCGCCGGTGCGGAAATGGCCCGGTAGATCGTCGCCTTTTCCATGAGCGAGCGAATGACCCGTAGATTTTCCTCGGCTTGGGTGCTGGTGGGCATGGCTGCGACTTTGCGCCACAAAGCATTACTTTGCAAGACAAAGTTGGGCGCTGTCGGTTAAGACTTTCGCATCCGCCAGGGCCGGGACCACCCCGCTCCGTGCCGCGTAGTGGCGGCGTCCCGCTGCCGGTGGGGAATCGGACGCGGAATTTATCCGACGAAAAAAAGGGAGAATTCGGTGCCTGAAGTCGCAACGCCGCTCTCCGCGCTGCGTGATCGCCCGTCGCTCGATCAGAGCCCGACGAGGCGCTCTTTCAGCGCGATCGAAACCGCCGCAGTCATGCCGTTGACGTGCAGCTTTTTGTAGATGCAACGCATGACGTAATCCGTCGTGTGCTGGTTGAGATCGAGCCGATCGGCGATCTGCTTTTTGCCGAGTCCTTCCACCATATGCTCCAGCACGGCCTTCTCGCGATCGGTCAGGCCGTAATCCTTTTTCTCCGGCGAGAGTTTGGAAAACATCTCGAGCACGCGGCGGGCAACGCGCGGGTTCATCGGCGAACCGCCGGCCAAGGCCTGTTCGATCGCTTCGGCCACGCGGCTCATCGGCTCGGATTTCAGCAGATAGCCGGACGCTCCAGAGCAGATGGCGCGAAAGATCTTGTCGTCGTCCTCGAAGACCGTGAGCACGAGCAGCGCGGCCTCGGGCAGCACCGCCTTGAATTCGCGGATGCCTTGCAGTCCATCCATTCCCGGCAGGCCCACATCGAGCAGGATGACGTCCGGCTTCTGCGCCGCTTTGGGCAGCGCTTCGAGGGCATCTTCGCAACTCTCGAAAGCCTCGACGCCGCAAAAATATTCGCGGGCCTTGAGCGCACGAGTGGCGGCGCGGCGGAAAGCGGCGTTGTCTTCAACGATCCAGACGTAGGGCATAAGAGTGTCTAGTGTTCGCGCAAGATCGTCCCCGATGCCAAGTTTTTCCGCCGACGGCCGGTGCCGCGCCCGGCTCAATCCTTCCAACCCAGCCAGCGCTCCGCCTCGATCCGGTCCAAAAATACCTTCAACGGGGAAACTTGGGAGAGGACTTCGCAGACCTGCGTGAGTCGTTGCAATATCTCCGCGTCCGAAACCAGGACGGCGCATTTCGCAATCATCGATTGAGTTGCCAGTTCTTTGGAAGATTGGAGAATCTCGCCGACATCCTCGGCGGAAAGTCCGATCGACGCGTTCCGGGCGTCCAGTAACGTTGGAAGGGCCAGAACGCGCGCCTTGGACGAGGTGTACATCATCTCGCGAACATCATGGAGTGTGATGGTGTGGGCGAAGGTCACAGTGACGCGCGATTTTTCCACATCGATCTCGGTATAAAGGCGCATCGGCGTAATCCATAGCAGTTGACAGGCCACATGCCTCCGGACCGCCCCTCCCGCGATCCGCCCGGCCAACGGCCAATTCTCTAGGTGGGGGCGCGCAAAGTCACCGTCGTGCCGCCGCCCGGAGCGGACTGAATACGCATTTGCCCTTTTAGATCGCGCGCCCGTTCCCGCAGGCTTTTCAGCCCGAGACCCTCCTGAATCTGCGTCGCATCGAAACCGGCGCCATCGTCGTGAACCACCAGCACGAATTCGTTTCGTTCCATGCCGGCTCGCAATTCCACACGTTTGGCGGCGGAATGCCGGACGACGTTGGCCAGCGCTTCCTTGAAAAAGAGAAAGACCTCGCGCCGGGATTCAGCGGGCCACGACGCCGGCGGATTTTGCGGCGTTTCGCGCCAATGAATTTCCTGCCGGGCGAGCATGCGCTGCGCGGTGCGCTGGAGGCGCGTGGCCAGATCGAGCCCGGCCTCTTCGCGCGCCCCGAGCACCCACAGCACCTCGCGCATCGCCTCCAGGCTATCGCGACTCACGCGCTGCACCTCGCGCCAGTCTTCGCGATCCTCCACGGCGGCAGTTTCGGCGGCGAGTTCGCCGGTCACCGCGAGACTCGCGAGGTTGCTGCCGATCTCATCGTGCAAATCCCGCGCGAGCCGCAGGCGCAGTGCTTCGATCTCCCTCCGCCGCCGCCAGCGGACGCGGTAAGCAAACAGGATCGCACCGAGCGCCAGTGCCACGGTCAGCCAGCCGAGTAACTTGAATCCACGCGCGAGGCCGCGTTCCACTACCGGCCCGCGACGTTCCGCGAGCAGCGCGAGTTCCGACTGCAATTCGCGGCGCCGCGTCCAGGCGCTCAGCCACTCGGGCAGTTCGATCAGCCGTCCGTAACTTGTGAATCCATTGATGAGCGAGGCCCGCGGCCAATCCTTGCTGAACGCAGAAGTGTCCGCCGTCGCCGTGACCGCACCCTGCCGCGCGACATTCACCCCGCCGGCGTAAATCTCAAGTTCTGACAACCCGTAACGCCGCGGCGGCTGCGCGGGGCCGGGCCCGAGAAACACCACCCGCACCGCACGCGCCGCGCCGCTTACTTGCAGCGTCACCGGGTTGTTCCCGGGATTGGAAAAATCGGCGGACTCGAAGAGCGTGACCGGCGCGGTGAACTTCGCATCCGCGCTGGCTTCCACGCGAAACGCCTGCGGAAAACTCCAGCCGGGGATATCCGCGCCAATCCGCGCATGCACCGGATGCAACCGGATCTCCTGCAACTCCGTCGTGCGCCCGAGATCGACCTGCATGGCAGGCGGCGAATTGTCCGCCGGGATGTCGGCGAAGAGGCCATCGTAGCCGAGCAGTTCCTTGCGGATCGGCGGGCCGAGCGGGGTGCGGCCATCGGCGAGATTTTGCTGCGACCAACGCGGCGGCAATTCGTAGCGGGAGGAGACGGTGACGGGCCGGCCGATGGCGACGTTGCGATTGCCGGAGAGGACGAGAAGTTCGGCGAGCGCGAAGAAATACTGGCCATTTTCGAGATCGAATTTGGTGACGGTCACCCGCACGTAACGCGCCCGCTGACCACCGACGCGCACGGCCAGCGGAGCGACCGCGGGATCGGCAAAATCCGATTCGGTAAAATCGGCGACGGTGGTGAAGACGACGAAGTCGGCATCGTCCGAGATATCGATGCGGAAGCGTTTCGGAAAACCGTAGGCCGGGCGCTCAAAGCTTTGCCAGTCGAGCTGCGCGGGAATGAGCGCGATCCAGTCGATGACCTGCGCGGAACGCAGATCGACCTGCACCCAGCCGGGATTGAGCGGCGGCGCGTCGAGCCGCGGATGCTGATAACCGAACTGCTCCGCGGTCTGCCCGGCGACCGGCGTTCCGAGCGCGGCGAGTTCGCGCTTGATCGCTTCGCGCCGGCTCTCGATGCGCCGCAGTTCCGGGCTGAGCAACTCCGCGAGCCACGAAGCGGGCTCGGTCGCGCCAGCGCTCACCAATCCAAGGAACGTTCCCGCCACGAACAACGCGCGGCGGAGGAACGTCATTGGAACAGCCATGCCAATTTTACCGCAGAGGACGCGGAGATGCAGAGGGCCGCAGAGTCTCTGTTGGATCTGCCTCCCCGGTCCTCTCCTTCTTCTCTGCGCCTTTGCGGTGAAATCTTCCGCGCGTCATTTTAGCCGCTCGGGATTCAAGGCCTGGAGCGCCTTCGGCACAAAACGGCCATTTTCGCGGATGAGCTTGCCGTCGAAATGGATGGTGCCGCCACCGTAGTCTTCGCGCTGGATATTCACGAGATCCCAGTGGACCTGCGAGCGGTTGCCATTCTCGGTCTGCTCGTAGCACTGACCGGGCGTGAAGTGGAACGAGCCGTTGATCTTCTCGTCGAAGAGAATGTCGCGCATCGGCTGGAGCACGTACGGGTTAAATCCGATCGCGAACTCGCCGATGTAACGCGCGCCCGGATCGCTATCGAGGATCGCGTTCAGCTTCTCCGTGTTGTTCGCCGTGGCGTTGACAATCTTTCCGTCTTTGAATTCGAGCCGCACGTTGTCGAAGGCCACGCCCTGGTAAATCGTCGGCGCGTTGTAACTGACCACACCCTGCACCGAGTTGCGCACCGGGGCGGTGAAGACTTCGCCATCGGGGATGTTGTGCGTGCCGCCGCACGGGATCGCGCTGATGCCCTTGATCGAAAAACGCAGGTCGGTGCCGGGGCCTTTGATTTCGACTTTGTCCGTCGCTTCCATCGCCGCCTTGAGCGACTTCATGCCCGGCTGCATCCGCGCGTAATCGAGCGTGCAGACATCGAAGTAAAAATTCTCAAACGCCTCGGTGCTCATGCCCGCGCTCTGCGCCATGCTCGGCGACGGCCAGCGCAGCACACACCAGCGCGTCTTTTTCACCCGCCAGTCGAGCACCGGCTTCATCTTTTTGGAAACCAGCTTCATCTTCTCCGGCGGCACATCGGAGAGTTCGGTGATGTTCTCCCCGCCGCGCACCGCGATGTAGGCGTCCATCTTCTTCATCTGCGCGAGCTGAATCGTGGAGCTAATCTCGAGTTGCTCCTCCTGCGCGCCCAAGCCCATTTCGCGCGAGACCCGCGCCTGATGCATCTGCACGAGCGGCACCGCGCCCGCCTTCCGCGCCGCGCGGATCAGCGCCACGGTCATCTCCGACGGGATGTCGAATGCATCGATCAAGACCGTCTCGCCTTTGCCGAGCTTGGTGGAGAAATTGACGAGGCCGTGAGCCAGTTTGTCGAAACGGGGGTCGTGCATAAGGCGCGGAACGTAGCACACGCCGATTTCCGCTGGCTACGGCGAAAGCGCCGCGGCTATCGTGCGCGCCGCATGTCCCTGAAATTGCAGACACCCCAGCAGCTCGCCGCCCTGCGCGACGAGTTCGCCGACGCGGGGAAAAAGCTCGTCTTCACCAACGGCTGCTTCGATCTGCTCCACGTCGGCCACGTGCGTTATCTGCAAGCCGCCCGTGCCCTTGGCGATGCCTTGCTTGTCGCGGTCAATGGCGACGCCAGCGTCCGCGCGCTCAAAGGTCCGACCCGCCCGATCAACCGCGAAGACGACCGCGCCGAAGTCCTCGCGGCCCTCGAATGCGTGAGCTACGTCACCCTTTTTCACACCGAACGCGTGACCGATCTCGTCCGCATCATCCGCCCGCAGGTTTATGCGAAGGGCGGCGACTACACGGTCGAGAGCCTCGATCCCGGCGAGCGCGCCGCGCTGCTCGAAGCCGGCACCGACATCCAAATCCTCGCGCTCGTCCCGGGCAAATCCACCACCGCCACCATCGCCAAATGGAAAAGCTAAAACTCGGCATCCTCGGCTCCGGCAAGGGGTCCAACTTTCGCGTCATCGCCGACACCATCGCTGCGGGCAGCCTCGCCGCCGAAGTGAAGATCGTGATCAGCGATGTGGAGGACGCCGGCATTCTCAAGCTCGCGCACGAGCGAAAAATTCGCGCCGAGTTCGTCGCGCCCGGTAACTTCAAAAGCAAACTCGAACCCGAAGCCGAGCAACGCGTTGTCGCGCGGCTCCAGGAAGCGGGCGTCGAACTCGTCGTCCTCGCCGGTTGGATGCGGATGATCAAGGCGCCGCTGCTCGAAGCCTTCCCGCGCCGGATCATCAATATTCACCCCTCGCTGCTGCCTGCCTTCCCGGGCTTGGAAGCCTGGAAACAAGCGCTCACCGCGGGCGCGACCGAAACTGGCTGCACCGTCCATTACGTCGATGCGGGCATGGACACCGGTGAAGTGATCGCGAAAAGCGTCGTGCCCATTTTTCCAAGCGACACGCCGGAAGAACTGCACACGCGCATTCAAGTGGCCGAGCATGAACTCTACCCGGCGATCATCCGGCATTTTGCCGAGCAGCAGCAGGGCGAGGCGGCGGAGTAAAGTCGGCACTCGGAAGAGGATGCCGCGCAATTTTCCGCTCGTCGTCGCCACGCTCCCCCAGCACCTTCGCACCATCATGAAATACCTCCCGAGCCTAGCCCTGCTTCTCGCCGCCAGCGTCCTCGCTCGCGCCGATCTGATCGTCGAACAGAAAATGGAATCTGCCGCGATGAACGGCAACGTCACGATGAAGATCAAGGGCGACCAGGCCCGAATGGACATGCCCAGCCCCGCAGGCCAGGCCACCGTCATCATGAACATCAAGACCGGTGAAATGACCACGCTCATGCACGCTCAAAAGATGGCCATGAAGATGAACATAAACGCCATGAAACAGCAGAGCGAAGCGCTGCAGAAACAGGCCGGCATCGACCCGACGAAATTGGAAAAGCCGAAGGCCACAGGCGTCGTGGAAAAAGTCGGCGAATGGACCGCGGAGATCTATGAATTCAACGTCGGAAGCGCCAGCGGAAAGCTCTGGGTCGCGAAAGATTTCCCCAATGCGCAGGCGATCAAGGATCAGTTGCAAAAGGCGAGCGCCGCCACCTCCGGCGGCTTCGACCCGAGCAAACTCGACGTGCCCGGCATGGTCGTGAAAACGCAGATGGCCACGGCCGGCGGCGCGATGACGATCACGCTCGTGAAGGCGCTCGAAACGCCAGTGGCGGATTCCGAATTCACCCTGCCGACGGGTTATCAGGAAATGACGATCCCCGGCGCGGCTCCGAAGTAGTCGCCGTCGCGGTTGCGCGGCCATTCGCGCAAGTGAAATCTGGCGTTCGGAAAGTTTTCCCGAAGCGCGCTTGCGCGGGCGCCGGGCGGGGGCAATCTGTGCGCGCTTTATGTCCGGCTTTTCCCTCTTCGACCTCAATCCCGAGCAGGAAGCTGCCGTGCGGACGACCGAAGGGCCGCTGCTGATTCTCGCCGGCGCGGGCACGGGGAAGACGCGTGTGATCACGATGCGCGCGGCGTTTCTGATCGCGCAAGGCGTGCCGCCGGAGCAGATCCTCGCGGTCACATTTACGAACAAAGCAGCGACGGAAATGCGGGAGCGCCTCACGAAGATGATCGACCCGACCGAGGCCAAAAAAGTGACGATGTCCACCTTTCACGCACTCTGCGTGCGGCTGCTCCGGCAGGACATCGACAAGCTCGGTTACAAAAAGAATTTCAGCATTTACGACGAAGGCGACACCACGGGCCTGATCAAAAAGATCATCACGCGCACTGCGGCGAAGGACGAAAAGCTGGACCCGAATGTCGCGAAAAGCCTGATCAGCAAAGCGAAGAACAACGGCTGGCGCGAGGTGTCGCCGGGCGATGAGCAGACGCTGGCCGGCGCGGTCTTTGCGCGGTATCAGGCAGAGCTCAAAACGCTGAACGCCGTCGATTTCGACGACCTGCTGCTGCTCGCGGTGAAGTTGCTCACGGAGCATGCAGCGGTGCGCGAGAAATGGCAGCGGCGGTTTGGCTATTTGATGGTCGATGAGTTTCAGGACACCAACCGCCTCCAGCTCGAACTGGTGACAAACCTCGCGGATTCTCGGAATAATGTGGCGGTGGTGGGCGACGACGATCAGTCGATCTACGGCTGGCGCGGTGCCGAGGTGAGCAACATCCTGGAATTCGAGGCGCACTTTCCGCATCCGAAGGTGGTGAAGCTGGAACAGAATTATCGTTCGACGAATGCCATCC
Organism: Chthoniobacterales bacterium; assembly: GCA_038325425.1. Taxonomy (GTDB): domain Bacteria; phylum Verrucomicrobiota; class Verrucomicrobiia; order Chthoniobacterales; family Chthoniobacteraceae; genus Chthoniobacter. The sequence goes on along the minus strand of JBBQIZ010000014.1, from coordinate 13,782 downwards.
TCGGCACCGCGAACGCGCTGATCAAAAACAACCCGCGCCGCCGCCCCAAGCAGCTCTGGAGCGCACACGAAGGCGGCGCAAAGGTCCGCGTCGTAGCGATGAGCGACGATCGACAGGAGGCGGAGTTCATTACCAGCGAGATCGCCCAACGCAGCGTGACGGAGAACGCCAAACACGAGGATTTCGCCATCCTGTTTCGGATGAATGCGCAGTCCCGCCTGCTCGAAACGCATCTCCGCGAGCTGCACATCCCGTATCGCGTGGTCGGCGGAAAAAGTTTCTTCGATGCCCGGGAGATCAAGGATCTGCTGGCCTACGCGAGCGTCCTGCTGAATGCAGACGACGACGTCTCGCTCCTGCGGATCATCAATACACCGGCGCGTGGGATCAGTCCCTCGGTGGCGGAGCGGGCCACCGAACTGAGCGCGCAAAAGCGGTGCAGCGTTTTCGAGGCGCTCCAGGACGGAGCATTTCGGAGCACCATCACGAAGCGGGCGGCGGAGGCGATCGACACGTTCACGACGTTCCTCGACACGTGGGAGACGAAGCTGAACACGCCGCTCGCCGACCAGGCGAAGGTGCTGCGCGATTTCATCAAGGAGACCGGTTACCTCGAAGATCTGAAGCGGTCGTGCAAGACTCCGGAGGAAGGACTGAAGCGGGAGAACAAGGTTTCGGAGATGATCCGGTGGTTTGACGAAGACGCGGCGCGCAACGGCAAAAGTCTGCGTGATTTTCTCGATGACATGATGCTCCGGCAGGAGAAGGAGGATGACGCCGATGACGAAAAGAACACCGGCGTGACGTTGATTACGCTGCACGCGGCGAAGGGGCTGGAGTTCCCGCATGTCTATCTCATCGGACTCGAGGAAGGAGTGCTGCCGCACGACCGCTCGAAGGTCGAAGGCACGGTGGATGAAGAGCGGCGGCTGCTTTACGTGGGAATCACCCGGGCGCGGCAGACGCTGGCGCTGACGTGGTGCCGCGACCGAATCAAATACGGCAGCCCGATGCCGTGTACGCCGAGTTCGTTTATCAAGGAATTGCCGGAGGAGTGGATCGACCACCAGAGCGCATCGCAAATCCTGCGCGCGCCGGTAAGCGAGGTGGCGGCGAAGAGCAAATTCAGCGCGCTGCGGGCGCTGCTGGAAAATTCTCCCGGCTGATATCTCCCGGAGATGCCTCAGGCGTTGGGCTACGGCCAGAGGATGCGGTAGCACCGGTGCCGTCCGGGGAAGCCCTTCATCTCGTGTTCGCCGGGCACCGGCTCGGTCCGCAGATAGCCCTCAAAGCGCGGCTGGGCGAGCGCGCTGGCGCAAAAGGTCAGCGCGAGTTCGCTGGCCAGCGCTTCCAAACGGAAGATGTAGTTCAGGTCCGAACCGATCATGTTTTCTTCGCCAAAGTGCACCGGGCCGCCAAACGTGACGACGCCGTGGTGCACGGCCACGCGGAATTTGATGGCACCTTCCTCCCGCAGCGCATGCAGGCCGCGGATCGTTTCGACCACCGAGGTCGTTTTGTCTCCCGTCGATTCCCAGCAGGCCAGGAAACCGTCACCGAGGAATTTGGAAATGCGCCCGCCCGTCATTTCCACAAGACGCTGACTCTCCTGAATCCAACGCCCGACGCTGACCGCAAGCTTGTCGGACGGCAACTCCCGGCTGAGTTCGGAAAAGCCCTCCATATCGGCGATGAGCAGCCATGATTGCATCTCCTTGAAATCCGTAACCGTCGCACCGCCGCCGCTGCTGCTGCTGGGACGCAAAGTTCCGCCGCCGCCCGCCTGGCGAAATTCAAACCGCGCACCCGCGAGCATGATCCGGTCGCCATCCTGCAGGCGAGTGGGACGAATCACGCGTTGTTCATTGCAAAAAGTGCCGTTGCGGCTGCCGAGATCGATGATCCAAAACTCCTTCTCATCCTGCACATGAATCGCGGCGTGATGGCGGGAGGCCTTGGGGCCATCGATGATGACGTGATTGTCCGGCGAGCGGCCGAGACGGTAGTTGCCTCGTAGAGGTAGTCGCCGGCCATCCTCCGTCTCGATCCACGCCCCGGCCAAGTCGGGGTCGTCGGTCATAAGGAGCGGGCGGGGGCCCGCAAGAGGCTGAATGGAAATCGCATACGACGCTCCGTCTTTAAAAGGAATCGCGAGCCCGACCAAGAGCGATTTACGCGAATCACGAGCCGCCCGGGACGAGCAGCAGGCGAAAAAGCGCGATCGTTCCAAGGAGCATCAGGCCGACCACGGCGAGCACGCCGGCCAGCAGTGCGAGGAGGAAAATCCAGTCAGCCTTCGTCGAGGTGCGCACGCTGCCGGCGTGCTTGCGGAGAAGCTCATAGTTCCGCGCATTGGAGCGATAGAATACGGAGCCGATGTCCCCCAGCACGGGCACGGAGTCGATGGCGGCGTTGATCAGCACGTTTGCCGCCATGCGAGCCAGCACGACTTTCGGCACGCCGCGCCGCGCGCTCAGGCCGATCATCGCGATCGAGATCAGCGAAGTCGTCGTCGCACCGAGCGCCGGGATGAGGCCGATCAGCGGGTCGAGACCGAAGCGGATATTCGTGCCGGGAATGACGAACGCGTTGTCCATCAGTCGCGCGATGAACGCAATCAGCGGGTCGTCGTTTGGCCCCATTTTCGGAGCGTCTTTTCCGAGAACCTCAAACTCCACCTCGCGGGCCGGTTTGGGCGCAGGCATGAGGCGGGATCAGCCCGGGATGCCCGCGAGCATCTGCGCATTCGTCGGGAATTTCTTCACGAAGAAGAGCAGCCGCTCGATCGCTTCGGTCGGCTTATGCCCGGCGAGACCGCGGCGGATGACGTTGATCTTGTGCAGGTCGGCTTCGGGGATGAGCAGTTCCTCGCGACGCGTGCCGCTTTGGAAAATGTCAACCGCCGGATAGATGCGCTGGTCGCTGATCTTGCGATCGAGCACGAGCTCCATGTTGCCGGTGCCTTTGAATTCCTGGAAAATCAGTTCGTCCATCCGGCTGCCGGTGTCGATCAGCGCAGTGGCGACGATGGTCAGCGAACCGGCTTCCTCGGTGTTGCGTGCGGCCGCGAAAATCTTGCGCGGAATTTCCAGCGCCCGGGAATCGATCCCGCCCGACATGGTGCGTCCGCCGCCGCCGGTGGCGTTGTTGAAGGCGCGGCCAACGCGGGTGATCGAATCGAGGAGGATGAAGACATCCTTGCCGGATTCGACAAGCCGCTTGGCCCGCTCCATGGCGAGCTGCGCGATGCGGGTGTGGCTCTTGATGTCGCTGTCGTTGGAACTGGCCATCAGCTCGGCCGTCGGCACGGTGCGTTTGATTTCGGTCACTTCCTCGGGCCGTTCATCGACGAGCAGAATGATCAGCGTGATCTCGGGATGGTTTTTCACGACGGCATCGGCGATGTGCTGGAGCAGCGTGGTTTTGCCGGTGCGCGGCGGCGCGACGATCAGGCCGCGCTGGCCTTTGCCCACCGGGCACATGAGATCGATGACCCGCGTCGTGAAACGCTCGGGCACGGTCTCGAGGCGGATCCGTTTGTTCGGGCTGACCACGGTCAATTCGTCGAACGACGGGAGATTGAGTGACTTCTCGGGATCGCCGCCGTTGATCTCGGTGATGCGGAAAAGCTGCGAACCGCGGTTGCCGCGGCGCGTATTGCCTTTCACCCACTGACCGTCGCGCAGGTTGTAGGTGCGACAAAGTTCGGGGGTGACGAAGACGTCGTTCGGGTGTTGGGCAAAGCCCCGCTTCGGATCGCGCAGGAAACCAAACCCTTTGCCGGAGACTTCCACAATGCCCTCGGCATCGCCGATCTCGTCTTCGCGCGGTGGCAGTTCGGCGCGCGGCGATTCGGACCGCTCGTCGCGGCGAGAATCGTCTCGACGATCATCCCGACGATCATCGCGGCGTTCGTCCCGACGGGATTCATGCCGGGATTCATCCCGACGTGAATCTTCACGACGCGGCATTTCCGAACGCGGCGACTCCGCACGGACGGACGCCTCGACTCGGGGCAGATCCATGCGCGCCGCTTCTTCGGCCGTCACCGCGACCGGGATGGGCGGTGCATCGATCCCGGCGGCACGCGCCTGCTCTTCCATCTGCTTGGCCACATGCCGGGGAATATAAACGGGCCGCTGACGCACGGCGAATTGTTCGGGCGGAGCTACCGGTGCGGGCTCGACTGGAGCGGCCGGGACTTCGGCACGGGCTGGAATCAAAGGCTCGGGCGCCACCTTTGCAGCCGACGGGCTCCACTCATTGGCGTCGTCCGCAACGGGTCGAGCGACCACTGGCGCAGGGGGCTTTGCCACCACCACCTTCTCCGCGATTGGCTCCGTCGGCGCTTCCGCAAGGGGCAACTCGTCCGTGGCGGGCGCCGCTTTCTTGGAGGCCACCGCTTTTTTGGCGCGTGGTTTGGCGACCTTGGTCGTCTTGGCGGCACTGGTGCGAGGCTTCGTGGTCCGCTTCTTCGCGGGTTTCTTGGTGGCACCTTCCTGCTCAGCGAGCAAAGGTTGATCTGCGGGTTCGGTCATAAATAAATCGGGCATGGGAAAGGGAGGAGAAGAGCCAAAGGCCAACCCTCCATAGGGAATGGGAACGCTAAGGATGAAAGCTAAGTGAGAGAACCAGTCAGGCGCACCGCCAAGGGTGGAACAAGGATCGAGCGTCAGTCGGCAGAGTCATGATCGGCCAGCGTCTCAACGCTCGCACCGTCGGAATGACAGACAGTCCGGTCAGCTTCATGGGAAGCCACCTCAGTTTCTGGTCGAGGGAACCATTGGTTCTGCTGAACGTTGGACCACTTGCTTTGACCCGCGATGGATCAGGGTATTTGGATGGATGAAAATCGAGAATGCGCCAACTGGCTTTCTACGAGGGAAGATCCTGCCGAGAGGTCAGGAATACCGGGAGCGCGAACTGACGTGCGATAAAGTGCCCGAGCCGTGTCACGTCGTCAACCTCCTTTTTTGCCTCCGGAAACCCTTTCCGAATCCGTCGATCCCCTGCTCACCGGCACCGCCTTCCACCTGATCACGGCAAGCCTCCGGCACTGACCGTCCTCTCGCCATTGATTCCACCAATCCGAAGCCCCATAATCCCGGGCGCGCGCTTTCCTGTTACACTTGGTAAGCCCACCAACCACTCCACTCAGCCCTTAGCGCAGAAGTTTTTTCAGGCCAGTCACCTCACAAAAGCGGACGACGCCCACCGGCCCATTTCCGATTCGATCTTGACGGCGAGTTCTTGATTCAGAACGCTCCGGAACCCCGCACCACTCATGAATAGAAGAAGAGCCGTCTCCTCATTCCGGTGACTAAAAGTGAAGTTGGGGTTCTATCCGGAAGCGAAAATTCGTGCAGCACTGGACTGCGTTTTGCCGCTTCTTCAATCCTGCTTCTCATTGCGTTGATTGCGCCGTGGATCGCCGGTTCCCAGTCAGCTATCCCGGGAGTCATGTGGTGGTTGAGTGGCCTGCTGGCGACTCCCTTTCTCTTGGTATCAATCCAACGAATACGCGAGTTTCGGTCGCCACACCTTCCCGTTTTGGCGATCGGCGCATCAGCCTTGTTGCTCTCCTTTCTGGGCTGGTGGGCTCTGCAGCCTGAACCGGATTTTGCCACGCCATTCGCCGCCGAGAATTGGGGGTGGGTCGTCACGAGCTACCCTGAGGGAGTCATGCAGCCGCCTCGTTTAAAACAACTTTGTTTTCTCTTTTCCCTGATCCTCTCGTTCGTCTCGGCGATGGATTTGGGGAGCAGTCGCGGCTTCCGCCGGAGACTGTGTTGGGCGCTGGGCATCAATGGGCTGTTGCTGGGCGCCTACGCGCTCGGGATGCGGTGGCTGGACTGGGACGCTCTGCCCTGGCTGCGAATCGGGGGAGGCATGGAACAGTTCAACGTCGCTTTCTTTCACCACTGCGGTGCCGCTGCTTGTTTCAATTCCGGATGTTTGATCCTGATCTTTCACCTGGCCACGGGCGATAGTTCCCGGCCCGTTGCTGTTGCGAAGGTCTTTTTTAGCGCGCTGATCATCGCTCTGGCCGGCGCGACACTTCCCCTCTGGCATTCGGAGTCGGCCATGGCCATCGCTGCAGGACTGTTATGCGCGGGCCTCGCCTGGTTGATCCTGTCAAAGATCCTGTGGCCATCCCCAATCTTATTTCGCGGAGCTTTGGCGGCGCTTTTCTTCAGTTTGTTTGCCTGGCAGGCCCACGAGATCTGGCATCTCCACACACACCACTCCGATGGTTGGAAGGGCGCGGAAGCGACGCTGTCCTCGGCCGCCGATCGCGATGCCCGCGTCCGCGAAATGGCGAACCGGCGCGGGGACCGGCTTGTCGTTACAAGTGCGCCGCCACGTGCCGTCGCGTGGACCGCAGCGGCACGCATGGCCGCCGATCATCCGCTTCTCGGCCGCGGACCGGGCAGTTGGGTCAAACTCATCCCCCTCTACTCCAATGAGCCGATCATGCAGACCTTTTTCCAGCACCGCCAATTCGCGCATCACGATCTCCTGCAGATCGGGGCCGAATGGGGAATCCTGCCGGCCTTACTGTTCCTATTTCTGTGGATGGGCGGGCTGACGCAAGCGACCTCCGCCTTGGAGAATTCCAACAACGCCAATTTGGGCATCATCGTGGGGCTGGTCACTCTCGCGCTGCATAGTCTTCTCCATTTCCCCCTGCAGATTCCGGCTTTGCAGATTTGGGCGGCGCTGTTGTTAGGATCCGCCTGGAGCACCGCCGAAAATCATAGCTCCGCCCCGGCTTGATCCACCCGCCCGGGATCAAGAAATTCCGCTAGGGACGCCCTTCGTTCCTCGCCGGGGCTGCCGGCAAGGGCGGAGACACCACCGTCGCTGCGGGTTGCACCAACCGCCGCAGCGCCTCTTCGAACCGACCGAGAACTTCCTTCATTTCGAACCGCGCGACATAAGCGCGACCACGCTCGCCGAGGGCTTTCACGTCCGTGCCCGGCAGGGTCCAGCGATCCAACGCAGCAATGACTTCCTCGGGAGAACCCGGGGGAACGTTGACGCCGAACGCACCTTCGTGGACCGCGAGGGCGAGGTCGCTCTCCTCGTCGGCGATACTCAAAACGGCTTTCGCAAAGGCCAGCGTGGTTAGGAGTTTGCTCGGGAAGAAGAGCGCTCCGGTTCCGGGCTGCTGCGTGATCGCGCAACAGTCGGCATCGACCAGCATCTCGCGATAAGCTTCATCGGGCTGGAGCGGCAGCATCAGGATGTTATCCAGATTCTCGCGCTCGATTTGCGCGGCGAGCTGGTCGCGGCTCGCGCCGGCACCGGCGATCACAAATTTCACCGGTCGGACCCCATTTGGCATGCCTTCCGCAGTCCGTTTCTGGAAGCGGCCGGCGGCGTCAATGAGCGCGCCAAGCCCCTGCTTCATGCCGAGGTTCCCGGAATAGAGGACGATGAATGTTTCTGGCGTGATTCCGTGCCGTTCGCGAAATTTTCCCCAGGCCGGGAGGTCGCTGGGGAAGTTCACGCCATTGGGGAAATAGAGGATCTTGCGTGCATCCACCTGCTTTTCTCCCATCCGGCGCACAATCCCTGGGCTGATGGAGGAAACGCGCGCGGCCGTGGCGTAGGCCAAAGATTCGAGACCGTAAAGGATCCGCGTCATCAAGCCGTCCCCGCGCAACATCCCCAACTGAATCGCCGCGTCCGGTTGCAGATCCTGCACATGAAAAACGAACGGAGCGCGTTTGAAAAATCCCGTAACGGCCCCGGCCAGTCCGAGCAGGAGTGGCGGCGAGACGACGAGGTAGGCATCCGCTCGCCGCAACGTGAGCACCCGCGCGAGAGAGCAGACCACAAAACTCAATTCATGCGCGATCCGTTTCAGCGCGCGGACCTGTTTTGGCACATAAAGCCAGCAACGGTGGATTTTGACTCCCGCGCGTTCTTCCCGCCGATAGAAACGGCCGCGATCCTCCGGCGTCTTTTTCCAGTCGGGATAATACGTGAAGCCGGTGACCATCTCCACCTCGTGGCCGCGCTCCGCCAGAAACTCGCACACCGCGGTATTGTAGGGCCCGATGCCGGTCTTCTCCGGTGCGTAATTGATCCCCCAAACAACGATTCTCACGAAGCCTCCGCCACGTTTTCTTTTTGTGGGCTGTTGCGGACTTGGATGCGCGCCTCCGCCGTTTTCGCCACGCAGAGCATTTCGTAAACGCCGTGCAGGCAGGAAAAGTAGAACCCGGGTATGCCATCGAGGAAACCGCGCTGCCAGAAATAGACGTAGAGGAACCGCAGCAACGGACGAAACGGCAGGCGATGAGACAATCTCTTTAGTCGGCGGCGGACTCCCACGTTTTCTTTTTGGAGCTGGCCGTCGCTCCCGCGCAGGAAATCATCCAGCGCGACCCGAGCCTCCCAGTTCGAGTAGCGGTTATGCTTCTCCACAAACACATCCACGGTCGGGAAAGCGTAGTGATCCATCTCGCTTTTCAAGAACTCCGTTTTTCTCTGCACCACCACGTGCTCATGCACCTCGTTGTCCCCACTCTGCGTGTTCGAATCCGTCAGCTTTTCATAGCGCCCGAGCTGATGGCGGAAGAGCCGGAGATTCCAGTTGGGGTAGTAGGCGTGGCGCAGCCAGCTCCCCATGAACATAAATCGGCGGTTGATCCAGTAACCCGTCGGTGCCGCGTCGCTCAGCGGCGCGGTCACGATCTGCCGAAATTCCGCGTCAGTACCGGGCGGCAAAACTTCGTCCGCATCGAGGATGAAGACCCAGGGATGTTTGAATGGCAGATTTTCCAGCGCCCAGTTTTTTTTCTTTGGCCAGGTGCCGTTGAAGTCGAATTGCACGACATGCGCGCCGAACTCTTCGGCGATGCGCTGCGATCCATCGCTGCTGTGCGAATCGACCACGAATACCTCATCAGCCCAGCGGATCGCCGCGAGACAGCGCGGCAGATTGCCCGCTTCGTTCCGAATGGGGATGAGGATCGAAACTGGCACCGTGTTCCGGGCCGACTCCTCGGCGACCGGCGAAGTTTTGTTTTTCGGTCCTGAGGCGTCCGAGTTCATGGCGAGGGAGTCTTAGCAAGACCGAACTCCGGCGTATCCGGATGCGAAGGCGATCCATCCGCCGGAGTCCGCCGTCGCAGAAGTCGGCAGGGTTGCCCCGCGTTGATCGTCCAGGGTTCCACATCCCGGGTCACGACCGCGCAGGCTCCGATGATCGAATGTGCTCCGATCGTCACCCCCGGCAGCACCATCACCCGCGCCCCGACAAAGGCACAACGGCCCACCCGGATTTCCTGCGTGAGCAAGGGCAGCCCGGGCGTATCAAAGTCATGAGTACCCGTGCAGAGGTAGCTCTCTTGCGCCACCACTGCTCCTTCTTCGATTTCGATGCGCCCGAGCGAATAGACATTCGTCCGATCGCCGAGGCAGGCGCGATCATGCAGCACGAGGTTCCAGGGAATCTGGATTCGCGCCCGTTGGTGGACGAACGGCCGGCCCAAAATCCTGGCCCCAAACAGCCGCAGCCAGATGAGCCGCCAGCCGTTGAACGGCTTCGGCGTCCACCCACAGAAGAGCGCCCAGCAAGCTTCCCAGAGCACCATCATCACGCGCGTCCGCACACTCCACGGCGACACCACCTCCCCTGCCCCGGTTCGTGTCGAGGAAACGTCGGCCATCACGCAATCACCGGCCCCGACGTTTCGCTTCAATCAGCTCCGCAAAGTCCGCCACATATTCCGCCGCGATCCGTTCCACGGAGAATGACCGCTGCGCTTTGGCAAATCCCGCCCGCCCGATGGCGGGCAGTTCTTCCGGCCGTGCGGAGCAATATTCAATCCCTTCCGCCATGCTCGCCGCATCGCCCGCTCGCGCGATGTAGCCGGTGGTCAGATGATCCGTCGCCTCCGTCATGGGGCTGAAATCGGAAACGAGCACAGGCTTGGCCAAGGCCATCGCCTCGAGGATCGCCATGCTGAATGTTTCGCCGGTCAGGCTGGGCACGCAGATCACGTCCGCCGCAGCGAGCTGCGTATCCAATTTGGCGCGATTGAATTCCGGCGGGAGAAACGCCACGCGCTCGCGCAGGTTGTTCTTCTCCACATAGTCGGTCATTTCCTGAAAGAAGGCGGAATCGGCACCCTGTTCGCTGAACTGCGGCCCGATCGTCTCCAACCGATTTCCGGGAAATTTTGCGAGTGATTTCGCGAACCCTTCGACCAGCGAGGCGATGCCTTTATCCGGCACAAACCGGCCGACGTAGAGGAACCGCAAACCATCAGACGAAAGACGCGGAGCGTATTCCGGGGGCTCCGGCGGCAATACGATGCAATTGTAAACACGCTTCAGGTTTTTGCTCTTCGGGCTGATCTGCCGCGCTTGTTCCACCACCGCGTTGCTCCCCGCATAGATCCGGTCAAGGCTGCCATAGAGCGCCAGTTGCCACTTCGGCGTCCGATGAATGGTGTGCGCGGTCACTCCGATGTCCGACCGCCGGGCCAGCAGGAACGAGAAAGGCGTGTGAAACGTCGTCGCGTCGGCGCTTTCGAGAACCTTCCCGACGGTCCGGGCGTAGCGCCATCCGTAATAATGATCCACCCAGCGGTTGGGACGCAGATCGTAGCCTTCCACCCGAATGTGGCGAATGCCGTGCGCATCCGTTTCCCGCGGCGCCAACCCCGCGACCGCCCGCGAGTAAGCCACCACCTCGTGCCCGGTGCGGGCATACTCCTTGGCCAGCATCCAATTCAAATTTTCCACTCCGCCGCCACGCTGCGGCGGAAAGGAAAGTTGATGCGGCATCACCAGATTGATTTTCATACGTTGCCTGAGTTCTAAAGAGTCTCGCTGCGGTGTGTTCCCGTTCCGGGTGACTGATTATGCCAGGCTGGCGGCCGGCGCGACCGAGCGACTGAGGAATTCCCGCGAGAGCTCCAGCGCTTCCGCGATGACGTCATCCATGTCCAGATATCGATACGTGCCCAGGCGACCGAAAAAGGTCACGTCCTGGCGTTCCTCGGCCAGTTGCTGATAGCGGGCGAGAAGTTCCTTATCGCCGGTTCGGCGAATCGGATAATAAGGGACGTCGGTCGGTTCCGTCGCTTTGCTGAACTCGCGAAAGGCCACGGTCTTTTCGTGCGTCTCCCACGGTGCGAAATGTTTGTGCTCATGCACTCGGGTGTAGGCCACGTCCGGGCGGGTATCGTTGATCACCGCATTGCCCTGATAATCGCCAACCGCCTCAATGCGCTCAAAAGTCACGGTGCGATAGTCCAGCCGTCCGAGCCGGTAGTCGAAGAAACCGTCGATCGGACCGGCATAAAAAACATGGCGGAACTCCGATTCCATCCCGTGCTCGAAGGCCGTCTCCAGCTTCACTTCGATCCGAGGATGATCCAGCATCGCCGCAATGATCGCGGTGTATCCATCCTCCGGAATTCCCTGGTGCCGGGTCTTGTAATAGTTGTCGTCGTAATTGAACCGGATGGGCAGTCGTTGCAGGATCGACGCCGGCAGCTCGCGCGGTTCGCAGCCCCACTGCTTCTTGGTGTAGCCGTAAAAGAAAGCTTGGTACAACTCCGCGCCGACAAACTTCAGCGCCTGATCCTCAAAGCTTTGCGGCTCCCCGATCGTCTTGTCGCCGAGCGACGCTACGAACTCCGCCGCTTCCGTGGGATTGAAGGCCTGACCAAAGAACTGGTTGATCGTCAGGAGATTCAGCGGCAGGGAAAACATGCCGCGGGAGGTCCGGGCTTTCACCCGGTTGACGAACGGCCGAAACTTCCCGAACCGCTGCACGTAAGCCCACACCTCTTCGTCGTCGGTATTGAAAATGTGCGGTCCATACTGGTGCACCATGACGCCGGTTGCCGCGTCCCGCTCGGTGTGGCAATTGCCGGCAATGTGCGGCCGCTTGTCGATGACCAGCACCCGTTCCTCGGTGTGCGTGACCAACTCCCGAGCCAGAACCGCCCCGGAAAATCCTGCTCCAACGATCAGCACCATGTGCTTGCTCCCGTGGTTGGCTGTGCGTGCTGAAAGTTCATCGCCATTTACAAAAGAATCTTCTTCATTTTCTCATCGTGCAGCAAAGCACTAGGGATGCCAAACACCCGAATCAACGACAATCTCCCGTAAGGCAGGGCGGGATTTTGTGCTCACAATCAGGCAATTGAAACCGCTCACGAGTTCGATCCGACGATGTCCGGCGCAGGTGGCCAGGCGATTTCCGCGACCGGGCGAATCAAGTCCTGCAAAACGTCAATGAGGTTGGCCGCGGCCAATTCGATCTCGAATCGGGAGAGAAAACAGCGCAACGCCGAGAGGCGCATCTGCTGACGGAACTCGGGGGCCATCGAATTCCAACCGCGCAGGAGACGCACAGTGCCTTCGAGGTCGTCGGCTTCCACGAGCCCCGCGCGATCCGTCTCGATTTCCCGCCAGATATTGACCTTGTCGGAAATCAGCACCGGCAGTTCGCAGGCCAGCGCTTCGACGACGGAGAAGCCAAAATTTTCCTGATGCGAAGGCAGGATGAAGGCCTCCGCAGCGCGGTAGGCACCCCATTTCAGATCTCCGCTGAGCATCCCGGTCCAGGTAATCGGCGGTTCTTCGTCCGAAAAAACGAAGCCCGCGGTCGTCTCCAGCGCTTTCAGATATGCCTCATCGCTCGGGGGACCAGCCATGACGAGATGCAGTTCACCGGCACCGGGACTGTCCTGCGCAGCTTCAGCCCGGGCCCGGGCGAATGCGCGGATCAGCAAGTCGCAGCCCTTTTTCTCGTGCAACCGCCCGAGAAAAAGGATGAGACGTTTGCCCTGCAATCCGGGGAAGCGGGCGTGAAACAAATCCCGCTGGGAAGCGGCTTCGCCGGGCGGAGCGGACGTGCCGAGGGTGGTCACGACTTCCCGGCATAAATACGGCCGGAAGGATTGCCGGGCGAGGCGCCGCTCCTCTTCGCTGGTGAAGAGGACGGCGCGTGCGTCCCGCAGGACGCGGTATTCGCCAAACAGCCAGTAGAGTGATTTTTTGAGATGCTTGAGCGGATAGGCCTGCTTGAACCAAGGGTCCAGCATGCCATGCGGGAACACGACGTAAGGAGTGTCGGTGCCGTGCAGTGCCTGGCGGACACCGAGGCTGCTGAATTGCCAGAGGCCGTTGACGATCACCGCGTCGTAGTTGCGGCGGTGTTTGCGTAGCCAGGAAACCAATTGCGGCGCATACCCGTAGCTGCCAACGCCCGGTCCAAGCGCCCAGATCGGGAAAGAAGACTCGCGAATCCACGGCGCCTCCGGGGCGTCCAGCGAGACGATCTCCACGAGATGCTCCTGGCGCTGGTGCGCACGGGACATTTGCAGCACGGCCTCAATCACACCTCCGGCTGCGGGATTGGCGGAATGGACAACGTTCAGAAGACGCATGGGGAAAGATTGTGGGCGGCGAACCGCGTCATTAAGACCGCAAGGGCTCCGCCGTGGCCGAAGGCGGTATCGAGGCCGGTTCGAATGGGGCGGCGCCCGTGCCTGGCGTGGCGAGTCGCTGATAAACGTCCAAATAGCGGCGAATCATTTTGTCGGGGGCAAACCGCTCTGCATTCACCAACCCCGCTTCGACCCGCTCGCGGCGCGCCGCGGCACTTTCCTCCAGAAGTCCGGATACGGCGCGTGCGGCGATCGCAAAACCGTCCGCGATAGTGCCGTCCACTGCCGCAGGTTCCACATACACCGCGGCCGAACCACCGACCTCGGTCATCGGGTTTTTGCCGGTCGTCACGACGCG
>JBBQIZ010000013.1:0-39936 GCA_038325425.1 Chthoniobacterales bacterium | reverse complement strand
GCGAGCCGCTGGTTGGCCTCGGCTTCCGCGAGCATCGCTCCGGTCGCGCCGCTATCGAGTTCGACCAGCAACTGCCCCTCGGTCACCGGCTGACCTTCCTCGAAATGAATGCCCACGACGCGGCCATCGACCTCCGGTTTGAGATCGACGTTCTCGTTGGCCAGCACCGAACCGACGACGCGCAGTTGTTCGGTGATCGCCTCCTTGCTCACCTTCACCGCGACGACCTGCGTGGCGAAACCGCCCGGCGGTCCGCCGGAGCCAGCCTTCGGCTTGCAGCCGGCAAAAGCTGCGCAAATCAAAATCAGCGAAAGGAATCGTTTCATGAAATCGGGGCCAAACCGGCGCGGCGGGTTTCTTTCGATGAAGCGCGAGCACTTGGCAAATGCTTAATCGCCTTAAGTAAAACGCGCGCATGTCATTCACCAACGGCGCGGACATGGAGAAAACCGCGCTTCCCCTGCGGCGTCCCGTCTCTAGCCTGCGCCCATCCGTAGCCCGCCATGAAAACCACCGTCTTCAGCACGAAACGTTACGACCAGCAATTCCTCGAAACGGCGAACCATGCGGGCCGACATCAACTTTTCTATCTCGAAGACCGCCTCACCTCGCAGACCGCGCACCTCGCCGCCGGATCGGAAGCGGTGTGCGCGTTCGTCAACGACGTGATCGACGCGCCGGTGATCGCAACGCTGGCGGCGGGCGGGACCAAGCTGATCGCCCTGCGGTGCGCGGGGTTTAACCAGGTCGATCTGAAAGCCGCCGCGGCTCATGGCATCAGCATCCGGCGGGTGCCGGCGTATTCGCCGTACGCCGTCGCCGAGTTTGCCCTCGGCATGATCCTCACCCTCAATCGCAAATATCACCGCGCCTTCAACCGCGTGCGGGAAGGCAACTTCGGCATCGACGGCCTGCTCGGTTTCGATCTGCACGGGCGGACCGTCGGGATCATCGGCACGGGCAAGATCGGCATCCTCACGGTCAAGCCGCTGGCCGCGATGGGTTGCCGCGTGATCGGTTGCGACCCCTTTGAAAATCCGCAGTTTCGCGAGTTCGGCGGCGCCTACGTCAGCCGCGAAACCCTCCTCGCCGAGGCCGACATCATCAGCCTGCACTGTCCGCTCACGCCCGAATCCTACCACCTCATCAATGCCGCCACCCTCGCGCAGATGAAGGACGGGGTGATGATCATCAACACCAGCCGCGGCGCGTTGATCGACGCCTCCGCGGTCATCGAAGCGCTCAAGTCCGGCAAAGTCGGCTACCTCGGCATCGATGTGTATGAGCAGGAGAGCGAATTTTTCTACGAGGATCTCTCGAACGAAATCATCCACGACGACGTGCTCCAGCGGTTGATCACCTTTCCCAATGTCCTCGTCACCTCGCATCAGGCCTATTTCACCGAAACCGCGCTGCGGAACATCAGCGAAACGACGGTGAGCAATCTGGACGACTTCGCCGCCGGTCGGAGCAGCGCCAACGAAGTGCATGGCGATCACGGCCACGGCGCGAAATAGACGCGGGCGGCTTCCGCATTGACGCTGGCACTCGCGCTGCTTTCATCCGCAGCGGTGCTCCCGCCCTTTTACGAAAACGTCTTCGCCGCCTTCGCCTTCATCCTCGGCGCGTGCATCGGCTCCTTTCTGAACGTCTGCATCTACCGGATGCCGCTCGACCTCTCGGTCAATGAGCCCAAGCGCTCCTTCTGCCCGAAGTGCAAATACCAGATCCCGTTCCGCCACAATATCCCCCTCTTCTCGTGGCTCACCCTGCGCGGGAAATGCGCGAACTGCGGGAGCAGGATTTCGTTCCGCTACTTCGGCGTCGAGTTGCTCACCGGCCTGCTCTTCCTTGCCGTCTGGCTGAAAGTCTGGACGTGGGGCCGCGAAGGCTGGCCGGAGCAGGCCTGGGTGCTCGCGCTGCCTTACTGGATCATGGTCGCGCTCTTCATCGTCGCCACGTTCATCGACTTCGAGCACTTCATCATCCCGGATGAAATCACCATCGGCGGCACCGCCGCGGGCGTTTTGCTCAGCTTTGCCATCCCCACGCTGCAAGGCCAGACCTCCAACCTGGCGGGCGGACTATGGTCGCTCGTCGGCGCGGGAGCAGGCTTTGGGGCGCTCTGGCTCGTTACGCGTCTCGGCAAACTCGCCTTCGGGCGCAAGCGTCAGCGTTACGCCACCCCCGCCGCCCTCTCCTGGATTCGCCGCGACCAGGAAGCCGACTTCGTGGTCGGCGAGGAGAAGATGCTCTGGAGCGAGTTTTTCTACCGCGGCAACGAGCAGGTCCTCCTGCAATGCCCGTGGCTCGAGATCGACGGCCAGCGCTTTGAAAATACCGCCGTGCGCTGCGAATGCGACTGGCTCCATCTCGGCGAACGGAAATGGGAGTTGGTGAAAGTGGACGAAATCAAAGGCACGGTCACCGAGGTCACCTTTCCGCGCGAAGCGATGGGATTTGGCGACGTGAAGTTCATCGCCTGCATCGGCGCCTTCCTCGGCTGGCCGGCCGTCGCCTTCACCGTCATGAGCGCCTCCACGCTCGGCGCTTTCCTCGGCCTCGCGACGATCGGCATCGGCAAACGCGAGTGGTCGGCGAAGATCCCCTTCGGCCCCTACCTCGCGCTCGGCGCCCTGATCTGGCTCTTCACCGGCCCGGAACTGGTGAAGTGGTATTGGGCCTTCACTCTTCCGCCCGCGCTCTAAAGGCGCGGAATTTTGTCCCGCCGGGCAAGCGGCCCGACGGCATCCGGTTTTCTCGTTCGATCCCTTCGCACCCTTAGCCGATGTCGCTGAGGGTCAGGTGCGCGAGTTTGGTCCAGGGATCGACGCGGTCGGCGCAGCCGATCTCGGCGAGGTAGGCGAGATCGATCTGGGGACCGAAGGGATCGATCGGCCCGGGCTGGAAGCGGTGCTCGAGGACGCTGGCGGCGTGGACGGCGGTGAGCGGGGTGAAGGTTTTGGCGGCGGCTTTCGCGGGGTCGTGGTGGAAGGCGACGGCTTCGACGATGGGGATGGGCAGGCCCCAGAGGCCGAGGAGATAGGCGGCGACCTGGGGGTGCGAGACGCCGAAGATTTCACGCTCGGCTTCGCCCAGGGTGATCTGCTCCTGCTCGGCGAGATCGACGGCTTTCGAGTAAAGCTCGGGCAGGCTGGCGGCGAGCATGACTTTGCCGATGTCGTGCAGCATGCCGGCGACGTAGGTTTCGTCGGCCGTCGCGGCGTCCACTTTATGCTGGCGGGCAATTTTCTGCGCGACGAGGGCCGCGGCCATGCTGTGGCGCCAGACTTTGTCGATGGAGAAGTTTTTCAACCGGACTTGCTCGAAGCAGGTGAAGATGTGGAGCGAGAGGACGAGGGAGCGGACGCGGCCGACGCCGAGGAATTGGACGGCTTCGACGGGGTTCGAGATGCGGCGGGCGATGCCGAAGAAGGCGGAATTGACGAGCTGCAGGATCTTCGCCGTCATGCTCGGGTCGGCGGCGATGATGCCGCCGATCTGCTCGAGCGAGGAGTCGGGCGAGGACAGGGCGCGCATGATCTGGAAGTAGAGCGAGGGCAGGCTGGGCAGGCTGGGCATTTGGGCGACAAGACTTTTCAGGCGGTCGTCGAGGAGCCAGTGATCCAGCGCGCAGACGCGGTTGATCGTGCCCCGGAGGTTGTCGAGTTCGAAGGGTTTGGCGATGAACTGGTGAGTGGCGCCGAGGCATTGCGCGATCTGCTGGGAATCGGAATACCCGGACATGAGAAGGCGCGAGGTGCGCGGGTGGCGCTTCATGACTTCCTGCACGAGTTCGGCGCCGGTCATGCCGGGCATGCGCATATCGGAGACGAGGACATCGACGGGCGTCGTCTCGAGGAAGGCCAGAGCCTCGCGCCCGCTCGGGGCGACATTCACATCCCAATCGGATTGCTGTTCGTCGAAAGCAATTTTGTAGAGATCGAGGAGCAGGGTTTCGTCGTCAACAAAGAGGACCTTTTTCTTAGGCTGAGAAAGCGCAGTCATGGGCGCGATCTATAAAGCAGGCCGTGGGCCATCAGAGGGTGGCCAAACGCGAAAAACGGGGCGTTCTGGAAAAATTCGCGGGTCGCGAAATGAGAAAGACGCCGAGCCGGATCCTAAATGAGGGCCAGCGCACCACGCAGCGGGATACTCAGCCAGGCGGGGCGGTTGTTCACTTCGTAGCGGATTTCGTAGAGCGCCTTTTCGAGGAGGAAAGCGTCGAGGAGAGCGCGCTCGGCCGCGGGATCGGGATCGCGAAAGACGGCCCCCTGCGTCGCGGCGAGCCATGCGGCGAGGAAAGCGGCCTGCGCGCGATGCGCCCAGTCCTCGGCGGCGGCCGCGAGTCGCGGACGGTCGTCGCTGAGCGGTTCGAGCGCGGCGTGAGCGGCATAGTGAAAGGAACGGAGCATGCCGGCGACGTCGCGCAACGGAGACATTTTGCGGCGGCGCTCGGCGAGCGGGCGCAAGGGTTCGCCCTCGAAGTCGATGATGATGAAGCCGTCCGGGCCGTGCAGCACCTGGCCGAGGTGATAGTCGCCGTGCGTGCGCGTTTTCGCCGCCGGGGTGACCAGCGCGGCGAGGGTCTCGGCGCGGGCGAGCAAGGTGTCTTCCGCATCGCGCAGGCGCTGGGCGAGCGCCGCGGTGTCGGGATCGAAAACGGCCCGGCGCTCGGCGAGGAGCGTCCGGACTTGTTGCTGGGCGAGGCGCAATGCGCTGGCCAGGGCGGCGCTGTCTTCACCGGTCAGCGGCTCGGGCGCAAAACCGGGCGAGGCCTGCCCTGCGGCCAGCGCGCGATGGAGTTCGCCGGTGCGGGCGCCGAGCTGTGCCGCGGCGGTGAGGTATTCGGCCTGGAGCGGCGCGGCGCCGGGAGCATCGTCGGCGAGCAGTCGCGCGTAGTAGCCCGCGAGGTGGCGCAGGGTGAAGCTCCACGCATCGCCATCGTTGGGCACCAGGCCGAGCGCCAGCGCGAGCACCCGCGCCCCGCCGTCGGCGCTGTGATATCCGATCGCGCCGCCAAAGGGCGGGACATGCGGAAAGCGCTGCTCGCCAAGGAAGCGGAGGATCTCGGCGTCAGGGTTTTCGCCTTCTTCGAGCCGGCGATAGAGTTTCAGAAAAATACGGTCGCCGTAGATGATCGACGAATTGCTCTGCTCGACGGCGAGGACGCGCGAGGGCGGGGCGGTCGGGCGATCGCCGAGGATCGGGCCGGGCACGCCGGTGATCTGACCTTGACCGCCATCGATCCTGGCGCCGCCCGCCATGAGCTCGAAGAGCGCGGCGCGGAAGGCGTCGTCGTGGAGCGCGTCGCAGAGCACGGCCCCGTCCGGGAACCGCGCGACGATGGCGCCGGGCGAAGTTTCGGCGAGGGTTTCCGCCGCGGGGCCGGCGAGGATCTGGAGCGGCAGCAGATACAGGTCCGGCGCGCCGGCGGTGTAGGCGATTTCGAGGAAGACGAGCCGGGCGGCGCCGACCTCGGATCCCACCGGCACGACATCGCGAATGATGACGCGCTGCGGTTCCCGCGCTTTGCCGCCGAACCAGCGGACGCTCGCGAGGTAGTGGGGAAGGATGTCGCGCTCCAGGACGGTGCGGCTTTCGCCGGGCAAAAAGAAGGCGTGGTCGCTCGGACCCGGCAGTGGAGGAAAGGATTCGGTGAGGCTCATAACGGGACGGCGGATAGATCAGTAACGCAGGATGCGGGCGAGGAAGTCCCGGCACGCGGGGCTCTGCGGTTCGGCGAAGAGTTCTTCGGCGGGCGCATGCTCGACGATGCGGCCGGCGGCGAGGAAAGCGACATGGTCCGCGACGTGGCGCGCGAAACCCATCTCGTGGGTGACGAGCAGGAAGTCGCGGCCTTCGTTTTTTAATTCTTCGATCATCTCGAGTACTTCGGCGGTCATCTCGGGGTCGAGCGCGCTGGTCGGTTCGTCGAAGAGGAGCAAGCGCGGTTTGATGGCGATGGCGCGGGCGATGGCGACGCGCTGCTTTTGGCCGCCGCTCAGTTCGGCGGGCTTTTTGTGGGCGTGATCGGCGAGGGCGAAGCGGCGCAGAGATTCGCGGGCGAGGTGTTCGGCTTCGGCGGGCGCCAGGCCGTGCACTTTCTCGAGCGGGAGCGTGATGTTCGTCAGCGCGGTGAGATGCGGGAAAAGGTTGAAGGCCTGAAAGACGACGCCGAGGTGGCGGCGGTGTTCGCGGAGAGCGGGTTCGTCGGATCGGACCGGTGCGCCGTCGAGGGTGAAGCCGCCGGTCTCGGGCACTTCCAGACCCGCGATGATGCGCAGCAGCGTGGATTTTCCGCCGCCGCTCGGGCCGATGAGGGCGAGGCTGCGGAGCTCGCCGAAGTCGGCGGTGAGATCATCGAGCACGCGCTGCGGGCCGAAGGATTTGGTGAGATGGGAAAGCGTCAGGTGCATCGGGCAAAGGCTTTATCGCAGAGAACGCAAAGGCGCAGAGAGCCGCGGCGCAGAAGGTTTGGAAATCCCTCTGCGGCGCTCCGCATCCTTTGCGCCTCTGCGGTGAAATGCGGCCGTCATGTCTGGAAGCGCGCCCGCTCTTCCAGCCGCTGCGTCCAGAGCGAGATGGGCAGGGTGAGCGCGAGGTATCCGATGATCACCGGCAGATAACTTTCGAACGCGCTGTAGGTGAAGGCGTTCACCTGGCTCGCGGCGAGGCTGAACTCGGCAATGCCGAGCACGGAGAGGAGCGAGGAGTCTTTGATGATGCTGGCGAACTGGCCGGCGAGCGGCGGGAGGATCTGCCGGAAGGCTTGCGGGAAGATGACGTAGCGATAGGTCTGCGCACGGGTGAAGCCGATGGCGCGGGCACTTTCGAGCTGCGAAGCGCCGACGCTTTCGATTCCCGCGCGGATGATTTCGCTGATGTAGGCGGCGCTGAACAGCGCGAGGATGAGCGCTCCGGCAAGGAAGCGAAAATCGCGCGAGAGTGCCTGGCCGAAGATGTACCAGTAAAAGAAAAGCTGCACGAGAAGCGGCGTGCCGCGGGTGAGTTCGACGTAGATGCGGGCGAAGTCGCGCAGCGGCAAAAAGCGGCTGCGGCGGGCGAGTGCGAAGGCCAGACCGAGCAGACAACTGAGCGGCAGAGCGAGGCCGGAGATGGCCAGCGTGGCCAGCCAGCCCTCCCAGAAAAGCTGCCGGTAATGGAGCACGGGCGACCAGGCCCAGTGGTAATCGAGCAGCGCAAAAGCCGCGGCGCAAAAGCCGGCGAGGAGCGCGAGCGCCAGGAGGAAGCTGACCGCGCGGGCCAGCGTGGAAGCGGGCTGGCGGTCATCGGCGAAGAAGAGGGCGCGCATGCGGCGCCCTACATACTGCTGTTGCCGGTGGACGAGAAGAACTTCGCGAGCAGGGCGTCGAGCCGCTCGATGTTTACCGGCTTGATGAGGTGTTCGCTGAAACCGGCGGCGCGCGATTTGGCGAGGTCTTCCTCCATCCCGAAGCCGCTCAAAGCCACGCCGCGCAACCCGTGGTCGCGCGCGGCTTCCATGACTTCATTGCCGGTGCCATCGGGCAGGCCGAGGTCGCTGAGCAGAAGGTCGAATTTTTCCGCGCGCACCAGCTCGATCGCGGTGGCCACATTGGCCGCGGTGCGGACTTCGTAACCGCGCCGCTTGAGCAGGAGCGTCATGCCGAGACAGGTGTCCTCGTGATCCTCGACGAGCAGGATGCGCCGCGGCGTGGCGGGCTGGGCGTCGGGCAACGGCCGGTCGGGTGCCGGGAGGGGCGCGGGCGCGGGGAGCGGCGCTTCCACCGTAGCGAGGCTGGCGCGGAAGGTGGACCCCAGGCCTTCGCCGGCGCTGTGGGCGCTGAGCGTGCCGTGATGGGCCCGCATCATCGCGCGGGAGATGGCCAGGCCAAGGCCGAGGCCGCCAAAGCGGCGGGTGATCGAAGTCTCACCCTGGTCGAAAGCGCGGAAGATTTTTTCCAAGCGCGCGGGCGCGATGCCGAGGCCGCTGTCCTGGACCTCGAGGAAAAAATCCTGACTTTGGTTGCCGGTCACGATGGTGATTTTACCGCCGGCGTCGGTGAACTTGACGGCGTTCTTAATCAGATTCCAGGCGACCTGCTGAAGACGCGCGGGATCGGCTTTCACATGGTGGCGCGGGGCGGAATACCGGACTTCGACGGCGATGTTTTTCGCGACGATTTCTTTCTGGCAGATCTCCAGCGCGCGTTCGACGACTTGATGCGCATCGGTGATTTCCGGCGTGAGCTGGAGTTTACCGTGGGCAATGCGCGTGATGTCGAGCAGATCGTCGATCAGCCGCGCCTCGAGTTCGACGTTGCGGCGGATGACTTCGAGCGCCGCGAGCATTTCCGGGGAGGCATCCGCGAGGCGCTCCAGTTCGGCGACCATGGTGATGACCGGCGACAGCGGGTTGCGCAGCTCGTGGGAAAGTTTGGCGAGAAACTGGTCCTTGGCGGTGTTGGCGGCGATGAGTTCGCGCCGCAGCGAAATATCCACGGTGTGATCCTCAATCAGAAAGAGGATGCCGCGCGTCGTCTGCGTGGCGTCCTGGAGGCGAAGGAGATTGATGGAGAGGAAATGTTCGGTGCCGTCGGGACTGGTGGCGGCCTGTTCCTCGGTGAGCGAAGGCACGCCCGAGGCGCGCACGCGCTGGAACATTTCCGCCACGCCGAAATGCACTTCGGAGAAGGTCGCCTCCGTGATCAGGCGTTCCGCGGGCAGGCCGCCGAAACGCTGGGCGAGATCAACGAAGGGCTGGTTGGCCTGGACGAACTTCTCGGTGTCGGGGTCGAGGAGAGCGATGCCGACGGGCATGTTTTCGAGGATGCTCTGGCTGATGAAGGTCTCGCGGGCGATGCGTTCGTCGGCGGCGATCTGGCGGCGGTAGAGACGGCCGATGAACCACGCGACGATCCCCGTCGCGGCGATCAACCAAGAGGCGAGGATGGTCGTCTTGGAGAGCAACTCCCGGACGGGGCGGTAGGCGATGGCGACAGGTTGTTCGAGCGTGGCCGTCCAGCCCGTGCCGGGGATGGGCCGGAAGGAGTAGAGATTCTCCTCGTGCTGAAAATGGCCCTGCGGCGCGCCCTGCCGCAGATCGTAGATGAGCGGATCCTCGGCGTGCACTTTGGCCGAGAAATCGGTGCCGAAAAGGCGCAGGCCGGTCTGGTCGATGATCTGCGCAGTCGAGCCTTCGCCAAATTGCAGGGTGCGCAATTGCTGACCGAGGCGATCCACGAGGATTGTCGCGCAGAGGTAACCGTCGATCTCTGCGTTCGGGCCGCGCACGGCGGCGATGATCGCGGCGACGGGCCGGCCGTCGGTCTGGCGTTTGTAAACCGGGGAAAGGTAGGCGCCCTTGACTTCCTTGGCCGCACTCATCCACTCCTCGCCGATGTAGCGCCGGCCGATGTCCACGGGCTCACCTTCGACGAGTGGGACGAGGGCGAGGAGTGCCCCGCTCGCGTCGGTGACGAAGAGGCCGTCGATCCGCGGTTGGGAGAAAAAGACGCGCGCCAGCCAGCTTTCCAGGGACGGGGCTTGAGGCCGGCGCTCGAGGACGCGCTGCGTTTCCGGAAGCGTCTGATAATACTGGATGGTTTCGCGGGTGCGGGCCAACTCCTGGCCGATGAGCTGGGCGAGCGTCTCCACGAGAGTCCGCCGATCGCGGATGATTTTCGAGTCGAGGGTGCTGGCGAGAATGGTGTAAGCGACCACCGCCATGAGGATCGACGGCACCCAGCCGGCGAGCAGTATCGCCAGCGCGATATCAAGCGGCTTGAACCGGCGTTGGAAGATGGAACGAGGCACCACAGCTTTATCGGAGCGCGGGGGAAGTCCGCGCCCCGCCAATTATGTGACGTGTCCGCCGGACGGACGCAAGCGGGCCTCCCAGATCCAGCTCCACGGAATCGCCCCGAAGCTCAGCATCCAGTCGTTGAATTTTCTCAGCGTCCAGCCCTCGCGGCCGACGAGTTGCGCGTGCAACCGCTCCACTTCCAGCCGGCCGAGGAGGTAGCTCATCGGCACGGTCGGCGAACTGGTGTACCAATTGACGTCCCCGCGCGCCCGCGCGGCGGTGAAGCCGACGCCGTCCTGCAGGCGTTTCGCGGCGGCGGCGTAGCTGAGTTTTCCGCTGTGCAGGCCGCAATCGATGACGATGCGGTGGGCGCGCCAGAGGGCGTCGTGGAGCTGGGTGAGCCGCGCTTCGGGGTAGTCGATGATCCCGAGTTCGACGGACTGTTTTTCGCACCAGAGCGTCCAGCCTTCGTAAAAAATGGCGTGATGACAGAGCCGGCGCAGTTTGCTCGGGTGGCGGTTCTGGATGACGAACTGAAGATGGTGGCCGGGATACGCTTCGTGGGCGCAGGTCAGCCCGAGGCCGAAATGCTGGCGGATTTCGGCGGCGCGTTTTTCCGGTGTGGGCTGCTCCGCGCTGAGGTCATTGACCCAAAAGATGCCGGTCTGGTCTTTGTCGAACGCGCCGGGCTGGAGATAGGCGGCGGTCGGAAACTGATGCCGCAGGTAGGGCGGCACGGGCATGACGCGGCATCGTTCGTCAGCCGGGAAGGTCACGAATTCGGCGCGCTGAAACCGCGCTTTGGTTTCGGCGGTGACGCGCTGGTATTCGTCCATCAGCGAACCGGCGGGCTGCCAGCGCGCGGCGGCGGCTTCGAGGATCGAGGCGACGCTTTTGCCGCGGCCGAATTTCTTCGCCTCGACCTTCAGTTCGGCGCTGAGTTTTTCGACGAGCGAATGACCGCGCGCTTCGGCTTCAGGCAGGCTGAGGGAGAAGCCGAGGCGTTCGCGGATGAGGAACTCGAAGTTTTCGCGGCCGATGGAGAAGCCGTTGGCGGGACCGGGCGCGCGATTTTCCGCGGAGCGGGCGTAGTCTTGCAACGCGACGATGGCGTCGTGGATGAGGCGCTCGGTCTTGGCGGGGTCGGGCGAGAGCAGCCGGAGCTGTCCGCCGATTTCCTCGAAGAAGGACTTCGCGCCATCGCAGGTCTGGCGGGCGAGTTCGGTCCAGAGCGGAACGGGCTGGCGGAGGCAGGAGGCACCTTGCGCGAGGAATCGCGGCAGCGCGGCGAGGCGCGCTTCGATGGCGGGCCGCACCTTGGCGAGATTCCCCGCGCCGCGAATGACGAGATGGAAGATCGAATCGATGGCCGCGCCGCAGTGGTTCTGCGGGTTGATTCGCCAGTGCGGAGCGGTGACGTGAAAGAAATGCTCGGTCCGCAGGAGCGCGAGCAAGGAGCGGCGGTCGAGCCAGTCGTCGCCGTCGAAAGCGTGATCGGGCAGGATTTCGACGGCGCGCAGCGTGGAATCGACGAGCGCGGCAAATTTCCGATGCGTGGCCGCGTCGTTTTCGCCGAGCAGGGCGTCGAACTGATGCAGCCCGCGCTCGCTCGCGACCTGCGGGAAAAGGGCGTGGGTTTCGTCGAGATACCGCTCGACCAGCGCCCGGAAGCCGCGGACTGCGGGGTTCATTCTTCGCCTTCGGCGATGAGTTTGTTGAGTTCGCGGGAGAGATCGCGGATGCGCTTGACCTCGTCTTTGTCGACCGGTTCGTCGACTGCCTTGGTGACGATGCGCTTCACCTCCTCGAGATTGCTCCCGAGCTTTTGGCCGAGCTGGGTTTTCTTCAGGTTTGGGTTCAGCGTCGAGACGCGATCGAGGAAATAGTCGAGCAGTTCAGGCTGAATGAGGCGGCGCGCCCGCTCGGGAGTGTAGTCCTCGAGAACGATGCCGCTGGTCATCTCCAGCCCACGCAGCCAGCCGCCCAGCGCGACGAGATGGGCGATCTCTTCGTCTTTCAGTCCGAGCATGGCGGCTTCGACGTCGGCCTGGGTGCGGATGAGCTCCTGCTTGATCTCCGGCCACTGCTGGCGCGCCGCTTTTTCGAGGATGCTCCGGCTGTGTTTGCTCACGCGATCGCTCACGCCGAGGCCTTTCGAGAGTTTGAGCAGGACGCGCCCGACGGGTTCGATGCGCGACTGTTTTTCACCCGCGACCGCGAGGAAACCATCGGCGATGACCGCGCCGGTGCTGAGCGCGAGGCGGGCGCGATCCTGCGGGGTATTGGCCGGGAGATCGCGCCAGATTTTTTCGAAAGGGATCGGCCGGAGCGAGTCGAGTTCGGCGAGGATGATCTCGATGGACGGGGCGGTGAAGTTGTTCACGCCCAGCTCCTCGCGCATGTGCTCGATGTCATCCGGAGTCGCCTTTTGAGCGAGGCCGGCGTGGGTGAAAAGGAAGCTGCCGGCGACAAAAAGCAGCCAGCGGACAGAGAGTTGCATGGGTGGCGAGCATCGCAAATTGACGCTGGAATGCAGCAGGAATCTTGCGGCTTTTGCGTCCGTTCGGAACCCCTTGCAGCGCCGCGATTTCCCGCTTGACCCGCAAGCGCAAGCCGCCATGATTCCGCGCTTAATTCCGCCGGAAACGGCCAAAATTCACTATGCAAGGAAGTTTGGGAAACACAATTTGGACAATTTGCTACTTTATCGTCCTCTTCGGCCTATCCCTCTACGGTCTTCACCGCTACGTCATCGTCTATCTCTTTCTGAAAAATCGCCATAACCCGCCGCAACCGCTGGCGGCGTTTGATAAGCTGCCGCCGATCACGGTGCAGTTGCCGATTTTTAACGAGATGTACGTCGTCGAGCGGCTCTTGAAGTCGGTGGCGGCTCTGGATTATCCGCGCGAACTCCTGCAAGTGCAGGTGCTCGACGATTCGACCGACGAGACCACGCAGATCGCCGCCCGACGCGTGGACGAACTGAAGGCGACCGGTCTCGATATCGAACTGGTGCATCGCGAGGATCGCACCGGCTTCAAGGCGGGTGCGCTCGAGGCCGGGCTGCATTCCTGCAAGGGCGAGTTTGTCCTCATTCTCGATGCCGATTTCGTGCCCGCGCCGGATATGCTGCGCAAGACGATCCATTATTTCACCGATCCGAAGATCGGCATGATCCAGACGCGCTGGGGCCATCTCAATCGCACCTATTCCCTGCTCACACGCGTGCAGGCGATGTTCCTCGACGGGCATCTGCTCCTCGAACAAACCGCCCGCAGCCGGAGCGGACGTTTCTTCAACTTCAACGGCACGGCGGGCCTCTGGCGGCGCTCCTGCATCGAAGACGCGGGCGGCTGGCAGCACGACACGCTGACCGAGGATCTCGATCTCAGCTATCGGGCGCAGCTCAAAGGCTGGCGTTTCGTTTTCCTGCCGAAGCTCGTGACCCCCGCGGAACTGCCGGTGGACATGAACGGCTTTAAGTCGCAGCAGCATCGCTGGACCAAGGGCTCGATCCAGACCTGCATCAAACTGCTGCCGAAAGTGTGGAAGGCGGACCTGCCGTTGCTGATCAAGCTCGAGGCGACCGCGCATCTCACCTCCAACTACGCCTACCTGCTCCTCTTTTTCCTCTGCATCCTCATGCATCCGGCGACCGGCGACGGCGTTTTCCCGGCGTGGAAAACCTGGCTGGTGGATATTCCGATCTATCTTTCGGCGTCGTTACCCGCGGCGGTCTTTTACATCTGCGCCCAGCGCGAACTGTATCCGAAAGCGTGGCTCAAAGAGATCCTCCTCCTGCCGATGGTTCTGGCTCTCGGCATCGGCCTCGCGATCAACAATGCACGGGCGGTCATCGAGGCGCTGCTCGGGCATCAGTCTGAGTTCACCCGCACCCCGAAATACGGCATCGAAAGCCGGACCCAGGCGTGGAAAAAAGCCAAGTATGTGCCGATCAAGACGATGCTCCCCTTCGTCGAATTGGCCTTCGCGATTTATTTCAGCTACTTGCTCGGCTCGGCCTGCGCCCACGGCCAATGGCTGAACGCGATGTTCCTGCTGCTCTTTCTCGTCGGTTTTTCCTACGTCGCGCTTTGCTCGTTGGCGCAATGGATGCCGAATCTCCGCTTCCCGGGTCGCGATTCCGGCGCCCCGCTTCCGGCCTGAGTCGGGAGTAAATAACGCCGCTGCGACCATCGCTGGCAGGCGGGCGGGAGCGGGCATCCCCTTGTCGTCGGCCCTTCTGGCATGGGTGCTGCTATTCCGGATTTGCCCATGAAATCGTACCGCTGGATTCGCTGCTTCGCCCTGCTCCTCGCCTTCCTCTGCGGTCGCCCCTCGACGCAAGCCGCCCCCTTCATCCTCGTCAGCGTCCCCGAGCAGCGCCTCGTCGTGATCAATAATGGCGTCCTCGTCAGCCACTACCCCATTTCGACCTCGAAATACGGCCTCGGCGATCGCCCGAGCAGTTACGCGACACCCCTCGGCACGCTCGAAGTCGCGGCCAAAGTCGGAGCCGGGGCACCCGTCGGCGCAGTCTTCAAGGGGCGCCGCCCGACCGGCGAAATCCTCCGCGCGAATTCTCCGGGCCGCGACCCCATCGTCACACGCATCCTGCACCTCCGGGGCTTGGAGGCGGATAACTCCCGCGCTTTCGGGCGGGGAATTTACATTCACGGCACCCCTGAAGAGCGGAAGATCGGCCGGCCCGCCAGTTACGGGTGCATTCGCATGCGGTCGCGGGATGTGGTCCGGGTCTTTGATGCGGTCCCGGTGGGAACGAAAATCCAGATCGTCAACCTGCCGCTGCGCCGGGCGTTGGCGGAATGGGCGGCGCGCCAGCCGATCAAGATCGGACGCAGTCTGGCCGCCAATTAGCCCCGGCCGGGGCGGCAGCAGAACTCAATGTCTCCGGTCCAAGCGGCCCGGAAAACATGGCAGGAAGACGTTTTGGCGGCAATGGACTGCCGAAAGCATCTAACCAAAGGGACCTCCGAGACTTGCGGAAACTGTCAACGGCGGAGCCGTCTTTTTCTCAACAAAAAGTTCCGGCGATCCGGGCTAATTTTCTTGGCGCCCACTATCCATTGTGGTGTCATTGGCAGCCTTGCCCCACATAGTGTGGTTATTGGCGGCAGTTCCCAGCGAATTACCCGCTTATCCACAGGATGTTGGCTCCCCCCAAGGCCTTGTTCACCAGCCATTCACATTCGTCCGTAAACCCGTATCGTCATGATTAAGTTGAAATCGACCCGCCGCTCCACCAGCCGCCCCGCCGCCGTCGGCGTTCGCGGAAAAGTCGCCGCCACCCGGCGTCAAAATGAGGGACTGAAGTTCGCCCGCGTCTTCAGTCAGAAATCCATTTCGCCCTTCGACGAAATCGAATGGGAACAGCGCACTGCGGAGATCACCGATGATTCCGGCAAGGCGATTTTCAAGCAGGAGAACATCGAAGTGCCGAAATCGTGGAGCGCGCTGGCCACGAAGATCGCGGTCTCGAAATATTTCTACGGCGACATCTCGAACGGCAACGACCCGTACAAAGGCGGCCGCGAGCGTTCGGTAAAGCAGCTCGTGCATCGCGTCACGCGGACGATCACCGATTGCGGGATCAAGGACGGCTACTTTGCGGACAAGGAAAGCGCGGAGACTTTCTATAACGACCTCACCTGGCTGTGCGTGAATCAGTATGGCGCGTTCAACTCGCCGGTGTGGTTCAACGTCGGCCTTTGGCACCAATACAAGACCGGCGCTGGCCGTGGTGAAGGCAACTACTTCTACAATCACAAGACCGGCCAGGCCGAACGCGCCAAGACGCAGTACGAATACCCGCAGGGCTCCGCGTGCTTCATCCAATCCGTGGATGACAACATGGAGGACATCATGCGCCTCGCGATGTCCGAAGCCATGCTCTTCAAGTATGGCAGCGGCACGGGCAGCGATCTTTCCACGCTCCGCTCGACTCGCGAGAAGCTCTCCGGCGGCGGCAAACCGAGCGGCCCGCTCTCGTTCCTCAAGGTCTATGACCAAGTCGCGAACGTCGTGAAATCCGGCGGTAAAACGCGCCGCGCCGCGAAGATGAACACGCTCAAGGACTGGCATCCGGACATCGAGGAGTTCATCGAAGCCAAGACCAGGGAAGAGAAAAAAGCGTGGGCGCTGATCGAGCAGGGTTACGACGGCAGCTACAACGGCGACGCCTACGGCTCGATCATGTATCAGAACGAGAACCTCACCGTGCGCGTCAGCGACGAGTTCATGAATGCGGCCCTGGAGGGTAAGGAGTGGTGGACGAAAAAGGTGACCGACGGTCAGCCCTGCGAGAAAAAGGACGCCCGGACCCTGCTCCGCAAGATCGCCGAAGGCACCCACGTCTGCGGCGACCCCGGCATGCAGTTCGACACCACGATCGACCAGTGGCACACCTGCAAAGGCACCGGCCGGCAGAACTCCACCAACCCCTGCTCCGAATATCTCTTCCTCGACAACACCGCCTGCAACCTCGCCTCGCTGAACCTGCTCAAGTTCAAGAAGGCCGACGGCGCCTTCGACGTCGAGCGCTTCAAAGCCGCCGTCCGCGTCTTCATCACCGCGCAGGAAATCATCGTCGATAACGCCAGCTACCCGATCAAATCGATCGCGGAAAACTCCCACATCTTCCGCACCCTCGGCCTCGGCTTCGCCAACCTCGGCGCGCTCATCATGAGCTACGGCCTCGGTTACGACACCGACGAAGGCCGCGCGCTGGCCGGCGCCATCACGTCCATCATGACGGGCCACGCTTACGAGCAGTCGGCGAAGATGGCGAAAAACATGGGGCCGTTCCCTGGTTACAAGGACACGCGCTGCAGCGGCGTGAAGAAAACCGCCGACACCACCAACGAGCCTTACATGCTCGAAGTCATCGAGCTCCACCGCTCCCATGTCGCGAAGATCCAAGCCAGTGAGCGCTTCGGCTTCCTCAAGGAAGAAGCGCAGAAGGTCTGGGACAACGCCCTCGCGCAGGGCAAAAAGCACGGCTTCCGCAACGCCCAAGTCACCGTCCTCGCGCCCACCGGCACCATCGGCTTCCTCATGGACTGCGACACCACCGGCATCGAGCCCGACATCGCGCTCGTCAAATACAAGCTTCTCGCCGGCGGCGGCATGCTCAAGATCGTCAACCAGACGGTCAAACCCGCGCTGCTCAACCTCGGCTACGACACCGCGACGATCGAGCAGATCATCGCCCACATCGACCAATACGACACCATCGAAGACGTGCTCGCCGAAGACGGCACCACCATCTCCAGCGGCTTGAAACCGGAAGACCTGCCCGTCTTCGACTGTGCCTTCAAGCCGCACCGCGGCACCCGGTCGCTCCAATATCGCGGCCACATCCGCATGATGGCCGCCTGCCAGCCCTTCCTCAGCGGCGCCATCTCCAAGACCGTCAACCTGCCCGAAGACGCCACCGTCGATGACATCGTCAACACCTACGTCGAAGGCTGGAAGCTCGGCCTCAAAGCCATCGCCATCTACCGCGACGGCTCGAAGCGCAGCGCCCCGCTCAACGTCAAGAAGACCAAAGGCATGGGCGGTGCAAGCGACGCGATCAGCGGTCCCGTCGCCGATCTCGACGCCGTGCTGAACGAGGAGGTGCTCCAGAAGCGCATCACCGAACTCGAAGGCCTCGTCGGCGAACTGCGCGGCAAAGTCGGCCAGCCCGTCCGCCGGCGCATGCCCGAGACCCGCGTCGCGATCAACCACAAGTTCGAGATCGCCGGGCACAAGGGCTACCTCACCGTCGGCATGTTTGAAGACGGCCAACCCGGCGAACTCTTCATCCAGATGAACAAGGAAGGCAGCACCCTCGGCGGCCTCATGGATACCGTCGCCACGCTGACCAGCATCTCGCTGCAATACGGCGTGCCGCTCGAGTCCTTGGTGAAAAAGTTCGCCTACCAGCGCTTCGAGCCGTCGGGCTTCACCAAAAACCCCGACATCCGCAACGCCACCTCCATCACCGACTACATCTTCCGCTGGCTCGGCTGCCAATTCATCCGCGGCTACAAGGAAGCGACCTCGCCGAACAAAGGCCAGGCCGACCTGCCGATGAAAGAACTCGCCCAGATCGACAAGGCCTCCGTGAACCGCCCCGTCGCCGACCTCCCGCGCGACACCCCCGGCATCATCGACGTGATCACGCAGAAGAACGGCAGTGAGGGCTCCCCGCATATCTTCAGCGGCGGCAACACCCACGCCGAGCGCGTGCAGGAAGCCCTCGGCAACATGTATATGGACATCACCTGCTCGAACTGCGGCTCGAGCAAAGTCATCCGCGCCGGCGCCTGCGGTTGCTGCACCGAGTGCGGCACCTCGCAGGGCTGCTCTTAAAAACCCTCTGCGGCTGCGGCCGCCTGCAACCAAGGAATCGCCCGGCAGTCGGCTTCTGACCAAGCCCGGCTGCCGGGTGTTTTCTTGTGGCACGCTGCGCCATGGCCGGTGTTTCCCCGGACCTCTTTGGGTGGCCCAGCCGTCTTTGGGGCTCGATCTGATGGGGCTATACTGCCGATGAAAGGCCGCCTGGGCAAAGCCGAAGGCATCGTCGCCGTGGCCCACCAGCTGGCCCGGATCGTCTCTGCCATGATCACCACCGGCCAGGCTGACGAGGAAAAGGAAGCCTTCAAAGTGACCCCGTCCGCCCAGGCCAAACGCCTCCAGCACCTGCAAAAACAAGCCCCTGCGCTCAACCTGCCATTCGTTCCCGCACCACACGTTTCCTCGCTGTTACTCAGGAGGCCGCTGCCGTGGGCGAGCGGCGTGGGCGAGCGGGACTGGGAAATCCCGCCTACATTGGCCGCCGCTCTAGCCGGCGACGAAGAACAGGTAGTGCTCCCAGCTTTTCATCCGCAGGAGGATCTTGCGGACGATCGAAAGCGCGTGGGCCTGCTCCATATAGATCGCGGCGGTGGCTTGCGCGCCAACCGGCAGATTCAGCGCGGCGAGGTCGTCCTCGTAGTCGAAGATGACCGGCACGCGGCCCGGCGCGTAGGCCGAGGTGGCGCTGCGGAGCTGGCCGATGGCCTGCCCCTGGCCTTCCGCGATGATCGGGAAGACGCGCCGCACCTTCGCCTTGAAGATGCGGCCGGGATACGCCTTGAAGGCCAACTCGGCTTCGAGGCCGGGCTTCACGCCGGGGATGACGGTCTGCGCGTAAGTCGCGATGAAGGACGGCCGTTCGGCGGGCACGAAGACCATGACAGGCGCGAGCGGCAGCGGCACGGCCATCTGCCGGGGACGCAGTGCGACTTGCGTCACGTAGCCATCGCTCGGCGCGCGGACCGCGGTCTGCTCGAGTTCCCAGCGCTTGGCATCGAGCAAGGCCATGGTCTCGCGCACCTTGGGATTGAAGCCGCCGCTTTCGCTGGCGATCTCCACGCGGATTTCCTGGGCCTGCGCCTCGGCGCGCTTGAGGTCTTCGCGCGAAGCCATCGTGCGGCTCCCGCCGGCGTTGAGCTTTTCCTCGGCCTCGCGTTTGCTCGCCTCGACCTGACGCAGCTCGCCTACGACGCTGCCGAGCTGCGCTTTACCGCGGTCGGCCTCCTCTTTCGAGATGATGCCTTTGGTGAGCAGTTCGTTGCGCCGCTCGTCCTGCTTTTTCTCAAAGTCCACCCGCGCCTGCGTCTCGCTCACTTTGCCGGCGGCACGCTCCACGGCTTCGCGAAGCTGGCGGTCGTTTTCTGATTCGGACACGCGCAGGTTTTCCCGCGCCTGCGCGGCGGTGGCTTCGGCGGCGGCGAGCTTTTCATCGAGCTGCGCCACGCGGGCGTTCTCGCCGGCGAGCGCGGCTTCGAGTCGCTGCACTTCGATTTCGTACTGGCGCGGGTCGATGCGGAAAAGCACGTCGCCCTTTTTCAGCGGCTCATTCGCCGTCGGCGGCACTTCGAGGACGAGGCCCTTCACCTGCGATACGATCGGGATCGTGGTGGAGTAGAGCCGGCCATCCGACGACGCCGGATGG
The DNA here is from genome assembly GCA_038325425.1 of Chthoniobacterales bacterium. Classification (GTDB taxonomy): domain Bacteria; phylum Verrucomicrobiota; class Verrucomicrobiia; order Chthoniobacterales; family Chthoniobacteraceae; genus Chthoniobacter. The sequence goes on along the minus strand of JBBQIZ010000013.1, from coordinate 20,146 downwards.
AAGACCGAGAGCAGGATGGCGAGCAACAGGAGGATGCTGAGGCCGCCGAGGATCGCGGTGCAGACGGTGTAAGAGTTCGTGGGGACGAGCTTCCACTTTTTGAAGATGAACCAGCACAGCCCGCCGTAGATGCCGATGATGAGCTCGATCATACCGCGGCCTCCCCGGTCGGCGCCGTGGTGGTGGTTGGTTTCGCTTCCTCCAGTTTGCGCGAGCGTTCCTCCAGCTCCGCGATCCGCTCCAGCGCGCTGGTGTCCGGCGTCCCGAGCCCGCCGCTCGCGATGGCCACGCTCAGCGGTCGCAGTTTGGCGATGGCCCAGAGATAGACGATCGGCCAGATGGCGTGGAGCGTGAAGAGGCTCAGCCAGCAGGCGACGTGGATCGCCTCGGCCTGCGGATGATTCCGCTTCTTGGCCTGCTCATAAGGGATGTCGTGGATTTAGATGAAGGTGTAGAAGACGAGCAGCAGACTGAAGAGCAGCACCGCCAGCGAAGTAGGAAAGGAACATACCGCTTAGGAGTCCTACGAATCGGGCGCCGCGGTCAAGGTTCGGCCTTCAGCGATGGTGAGCCACACGTCGCGACCGTCGAGCGGCTTGCCTTTCTCAGTCGAGGCACCGGCGACCTGCGCGAGCGTGGGCCGCATATCCACGACGTGGATCGGGTCGGTGATTTCGGTGCCCGCTTTGATGTGGCCGGGCCGGTTAGCGAAAGCGGGCACGCGCGTGCCCCCTTCGTAGAGCTGAATACATCGCCACGGCATGGCGTCTTGCAACGGGCCGTGCCCCGATTTACATCACTGATCATGCCCCTCGACTTCTCCGGCCAACGCGTGCTGATCTTCATCGTGGCCTACAATGCCGCGAAAACGATCGACAGCGTCCTCGACCGGATTCCCGAGGAGCTGCGGACCAAAGACGTCGAGGTGCTGATCATCGACGACTCCTCGAAGGACGAGACGTTTTCGACGGCCCTGAAGCGCGAGGAGGCGTCGAGCGAATTTAAGATCACGATCCTGCGGACGCCAGTCAACCAAGGCTACGGGGGCAACCAGAAGCTCGGCTACCGCTACGCGATCGATCACGGTTTCCACTTCGTCGCGCTGGTCCACGGGGACGGCCAGTACGCGCCGGAGAAGTTGCCCGATTTGCTCGAGCCGCTTTTTCAAGGCCAGGCGGACGCGGTTTTCGGCTCGCGGATGATCCGCAAGAACGACGCGCTCAAAGGTGGAATGCCGCTCTACAAGTGGGTCGGGAACCAGGTGCTGACGCACTTTCAGAACACGCTCCTCGGCTCGCACCTGAGCGAATTTCACAGCGGCTACCGCCTTTATTCCACGCAGGCGCTGGCCCGGATTCCATTTGAGCGGAACTCGAACGACTTTCATTTCGACACCGACATCATCGTGCAATTGCACTACGCCGGGCTGCGGATCGTGGAGATTCCGATCCCGACTTTTTACGGCGACGAAATCTGCCACGTGAACGGGCTGAAGTACGCTTGGGATATTTTCCGCACGATGCTGCGGGCGAAATTTCACGAGATGAATCTGCTCTACGATCGCAAGTTCGACGTCGGGCAGGTGGAGCTGACCTATGACCTGAAGCTCGGCTTTCCGTCGTCCCACACCTTTGCGATCGACGCGGTGACGCCCGGGGCCACGGTGCTCGATATCGGCTGCGGCCAGGGTTACGTGGCCAGGGAGTTGGCGGCGAAAGCCGCGGAGGTGACCGGGATCGACCAGTATGTGCCGGAGGAAGCGCCCGCGCCGAACGTACAACTGAAGCGCTGGGATCTCGATGTCAGCGAGTTCCCGGTCGAGGTCTCGCGCTTCGACCAGATCTTCATGCTGGACGTGATCGAGCACCTCCACGACCCGGAGGTTTTCATGGAATTGCTCCGCTCGGCGACCGGCCGCAAACGGCCGGAGATCGTGCTGACGACGGCGAACGTGGGCTTTTTCATCACCCGCTTCATGCTCCTGCTCGGCGAGTTTAACTACGGACGCAAAGGCATTCTCGACCGCACCCACACGCGGCTTTTCACGTTCCGCTCGCTGGAGGAGTTGTTCGAGCAGACGGGGTACAAAGTGACCGAGATGCGCGGTATTCCCGCGCCTTTCCCGAAGGCGCTCGGCGACAATCCGCTCGGCCAGACCCTGGTGAAGCTCAACGAGTTTCTGATCAAGATCAGCAAGGGGCTGTTCAGCTATCAGATCTTCCTGCGGGCCCAGGCGCTGCCGACGGTGCCCGCGCTGCTCAGCGAGACGATCGAGCGAAGCGACGAGATGAAGCGGACGGCGACGGCCGGGGTCTGAGCGCGTTTCAGGGGCGCCGACCTGCGCGCGGAAAACGCGGCAGCTACTTCAGGATCTTCACGGCGTGCAGCAGGCCGCCGGTGACGAGTTCGTAGAGCCGGGCGTCGGAGAAAAAGAGCAGGTATTGCCGCAGATCGTAGGCGCAAAGCCCGGCGATGAGCAGGCTGGCGATCATCGTTTCCCGCCGGCCAAAGCGCGCGGCGATGGCGCCGACTTGCACCGCGGCGAGCGCGCGGATCGGCAGATCCCAGATCGAGGCGTAACGCAGGTTCATGCCGTAGCGGACATTGCACATGATCAGGTAGCTGAAGCCGACGAAGGCGACGAGAAAGACGAAGGCGCGATTGCCGCGGACCTGGGTGAACAGACCGCCAATCGCCAGGAGGAGGACGAGCGGACTGAGGATGAGCAGGTCAACGAGATACCGATACCAGGGGCCGTCGCCGGTCTTGATCGCGTAGTCGAGATGCTGCGCCTTGGAGACCAGCAGTTGGTAAATCCCCACGAACTCCATGGCGCCGCCCGCGAGAAACATGAGCACGCCGACCCCGACGGCCGGGCCCAGCACCATGAAGAACAGGAGCTTCGAGGTGACGCTGCCGAAGTGCGCCCACCGATTCGCCGCGACCAATCCGCCGAGCGCGAGATAGACGAAAAAGGAATTCTCTTTCGTCATGACCATCAGCCCGAGGCTGGCGGCGAAGGCGAGGAGCAGCCCTCGATGGTGGGGGTTCTGCAGATTTTCCCAGAGCAGCCAGAGATTGAGCACCGCCCAAAAAGCGAAGACGCCATCGATCATCGCGTGCTGGCCGAGATGGATGCTCAGCGGCGAAAACGCCAGCAGCGCGAGCACCCCGGGCAGCGCGCGCAATCCGAGCATCCGCCAGGCGCAAAGCCCGCCGACGAGCAAGCCGAGGCAGGAATACAGCGCGGCCACGCGATGGAGCGAAACCAGCGCGGGGTCACGTTCGGTAAAGCCGGGCGTCTTCGGCGCGACCGGCGGCGCGGCGCCGAACTCCGCACGTTTCCACAACCAACCGGAGAAGATGTAAACGAAGCGCGTGGGCGGAAGTTTGGTGATCGACTCCGGGTTTTCCTGATCCTCGACGTAGAGCCGGCAGATCGCGGGGAAATTGAGGATGCCGACGCGGTCGAGCTTGATCACGTTGTCGCGATAGAGCGCTTCGTCGAAGCCGGTGCCGGTGAATCCCGCCGACGGCCAAATCCGCACCAAGAGACCGATCGCAAGGATCACCGCGACCAGCGCCCAGAGTCCGCGATGCGGCGCGGCGACCGGCGCCGCTTGGGGCGCGGCGACCGGCGGGGCGGCGTCGGGGACTAAATTGAGTTTCATCGTCGGAGTTTCCATCATGGGCACAAAGTGATTAGCAAGCGACGCGCCGTGCGCGGGCCAACGAAAGATCAGGAGGCCTCTCCGACCCGGACCGCGCCCGCGAGCGCGAGTTCTGCGTCTTCCTCGGGCTCCGTCTCAGCCAGCGGGGCGGCCGGCAGTGCCGCTGGCGAAACCTTCCAAAGCTCCGGCCATTTCGCGACGAGCAGGGCGATCATGGCCAGCCAGGTCAGATTGGCGACCGAGCACGTCAGCGCCAGATCGCTTGTCTTGGGGACGGCCACAAACCACGGAAAGCGGTTCGGCGAACAGAGGTGGTAGAAGACGCCGATGAACAACGACGAAGTGAAGGTGAGCACCACATACCACCGCGTGCTCAGGAGCAGCACGAAAGGCGCGAACCAGACCAGGTATTGGGTGCCTACGCCGGGGACGAGGGCGAAAAACACCGCCCACGCACCAGCCAGCGTCGCAAAAACCGCGTCCCCTCCCAACCGGCGGCGGCGCCAGGCGAGCGCGCTGATCCCCGCGACGATGCCGAGTTTCAGTCCTGTCGCGATCATGGTCTGGATCGGCGAGAGCGCGATGTAGCCGAGCTTCTGCACCTGATCCCATTCGCTCTGCCGCAGCCAGTAAGTCACACCCCACACCCCCCAGAGGCTGCCATAGCCAAAGACGTTTTGGAGGTAGGCGGCGGGGATCTGCAGGAGCGGCAGGGAAAGTCCGCCGATCATCAAGACCGCGGCGGGCCAGACGAATTGCCAGGCGCTGCGACGATGCAGCCAGTAGAAAAAGAACACCGGCGCGAAAAGGATCGGCACGATCTTGATGTTGCAGGCCAGTCCGAAGAGTACCCCGCACAGGATCGCCCGGTTATTCAGGCAGGCGACCGCCGCAAAGAACATCAGCGCGATCATCACCGGGTCCACATTTCCGTGAAATCCGGAGATCACCAAGGACACCGGGCTCGCCGCGAACAGCGCGAGAGCCCACGCCGCGGGGCGTCCGATGACCGGGCGCATCCGCATCAGCCCGAGCACCACCGCAAAGTCCGCGACGATGCCCATCAACCGCAGAAGGAAGGCGAACATCGGGAACGCTCCGCCCGCCATGAAATAGAGGGAGTAGTTGATGTTCCCGGTCAGCGGCGTGTGATTGAAGCGCGGGTCGTGGACGTAGAGCGAATAAAGCCCCGTGTGGTCCATGTTTTTCGCGAACTGATAGAAGAGAATCGAGTCCGCCGAACCGGCGCTGGTGGCCGCCCACGCGAGTTTCAAGATGGTCGCGACGATCAGGGCGACGAGAATCCAGCGTTCCGGGGTGAGCAGAGGTTTGCTTGTCTTTTCCAACATGCTCAGCCCTTAAGCAGGATGCGCTCCGAGGTGACTCGGAAACTCCGGAAGGGGAAAAAGCCGCCGCACCACGCCGCGCCGGACGCCGTTATTTCTGGGGCGGCACGGCGGGCACTTCCTTGGGCTGGTCGAGCTTTCCCTGGAGTTCGAGAAATTCCTTCTGATTCGGGCGGGCGCGGAGGGCATTCGCGAGGGCGGTCTGCGCGCCGGCCCGGTCGCCATTCTCAAAACGCACGCGCGCGAGCAGGTAGTGGGTCTTGGGGTCTTCGGGTTCGGTGGCGATGGCGCCAAGGAAGAATTTTTCCGCCAGCGGCCAGCGTTTTTCTTCCATCGCGAGGACGCCGAGGTTGTTCAAGGTCCCGGCGTGCCGGGGGTTCAGCTCAAGCGCGAGGCGGTAGTAGAGTTTCGCCCGGGTGCGGTGCTCGGTTTTCGCAGGTTCGACCACGGCCGGCTGGTTGCTGCGGGCGAGCCAGACGTTGCCGAGGGCGAAATCGATATCGGGATTGTCGGGAACGTAGGCGTAGGCGGTCTCGAGGTTGCCTTGCGCGCGGTCGAGGTCGCCGGCGACCGTCGCGCGGATTCCCGCCTTATAGTGATCGAGCGACCAGAGTCCGATATCGGCCTGCGGAATGGAAACAAACCACGCGGCACCGCCGCCGAGCGCGAGATAGAGGACGGCCGAACCCCAGCGAGCGCGGACAACATTCTCCCAGAAAATCCAGAGCCCGGCGGCGCCGAGGATCATCAGGCCGGGGACGGCGGCGAGCCGGTAACGTTCGGTGACGAACACCGGCAGGAGCGCGCCCATGTGGAGCACGACCGCCGCCACGACCCAGGCGGCGCGTGGAAAACGCAGGAGCGTGGGCAGCAGACCGGCGAGGCCGAGCGCGGCGATGAAGCCGAACTTCAGTCCGGGCGGCAGGACGCCGTCGTCGCGCAGGAGCTTGATGATGCTGAGGTCGTCGTACTGGTAAGCGTTCCAAAAATTCGCAAATTTGACACCCATCAGTCGCAACCATGCGGAAAAGTCGGAAGAAATGTAGGCATTGGCCCGGGTTGACCAATATTTCGAGACCTCGGCGCGGCTCATTTTCCGGCCCGTCGCCTCCTCCGCGAGGAGGATGGAGTCCCGCAGGAGCCCGGACTGCGTCGCGCGAATGCCGGGGGGCATTTTGGGATAGCCGGTCGCGGTCGGGTTGTTGCCGATCCAGAAGTTGATGCCGCTGTGGGCGGAGAGCATCACCGGCTCGCGGGCCACGAAGTAGTTGTGCATCCACGCGGGAGCGGCCCCGAGATACAGGCCGGCGACCAGCACGGCGCAGGCGGCGGCGAGGCGCGGCAGGCGCGCCAGCCAGGGCTGTCCACGCGCCACACTGAAGAAGATCGCGACGATGAGCAGCGGCACGGCGAAGAGGATCGTCGCCACGATCATCGCGACAAAACCGACGAACAGCCCCAGCGCCAGCCACGGTTTCCACCACGAGGCGGCCTGCGTTTTGACCGCAAACCACAGGCAAAGGTAATAAGAAAAGACCAACCAGATGGTCGGCATCATCACCGCCGAAAAGGCCTGCGCGGGGGTGAAGCAAATCCAGGCCAGCGCCGCGGCGAGGCCGATGAGATCAGGCCGCCGCAGGGTTACGCCGGTTTTGGTCTCGCCTTCGCCCGGCGCAAAAATCAGATGGGCAATCTTCCAGAGCAGCACCGCGATGCCCGCATCCATGAGCGCCTGCAGCGTGCCGACGATGAACGGATCGAAGCCGCCGCCGAGCCAGAAGATCAGCGCGAGGCCGTAAGCGTAGCCGGGCAGACCGTAGAACGCCTGGTAATCGGTCCATTGTCCGCCGGCGATGCGCAGCGCCCAATCGCTGTAGAACTTCATGTCGTCGCCATCCGGGAGGAAGTGCAACGAACTGGAGAAGCGGATGAGAACCAGCAACCGGACCGCGAAGGCGAGGAGGAAGATCCAGAGCGCTGCGGGAAGGCGCCGGGCAGACGGGGAAGCGGGAGCGGTCATGAACAAAGCGAGGAAGACCAGAAGTGACCGCCGGCGAAAAGAAGAAAGGGGTTTTTGATAATTACCAGAAAATGCAAGGGGCGTGGCATCTCGGCTGCTTAAACAAGTCTCAACGAGTGCGGTGCAAACCGCAGTCCCAACAAACAAAACAAACAACCGAAATCATACCTATTCCTATGTTGCAAAAACTGAACAAAAATCGTGGGGGCTTCACCCTCGTTGAAATCATGATCGTCGTCGCGATCATCGCCCTCCTCGCGGCGATTGCCGTGCCGAACTTCCTGCGTGCTCGTAAGCGCTCCCAGGCGACCCGCATCCTCGAAGATCTCCGGATCATCGACTCCGCGATCGACCAGTACGCGATCGAAAACAACAAAGCCGCGACCGATCCGGTGATCTGGGCCGACATCCAGGCCTACCTGAAAAAAGGCACGGTCATCTATAACTCCGCTGGCGTCGATATGCTCGGCGGCACCTACAACACCGATGCCCAATTCACGGTGGACGGCCTTCCACAGCTCTCCGGCACGACCTTCGGCAAGCTGTCCGACGTTGCGCCAGCCGAATTCTGGTCGCCCTTCTACACCGAGTAGTCTGCCCCTCGGTTAATACCGACTCGACTCTCTCTTCAGCCGCCCACCTGTTTTCAGGTCGGGCGGCTGAACGGTTTTTTGGGGGATGAACTGGGTGGAGCTGGACGCGCCCTCTTCCGGGACCCTTCTGGAACGAGGCAGGCATACGGAGGAGCAAACTGCCTCCTACTTTTCTCATTCTTGATTCGCATGTTTGCGACGACCCTCATTCCTGAACGCCGACGCGCCTGCGTCTCGCTCGGTTCGGTCCGAACTCGGGTCGAATTCCTCCCTCATTGAGTGCCAGGCACGGCACTCGACTAGCTAAAGCAACTGCCAGCCATGCATTTTTGTCCCCGCTCCTGCCGCTGATCGGCGATTTGCGCACCTCTCCCCGCTCGATGTTTTCCCGGATGACCCACGCCGCGTCCTGGCTGGTCCGGCCCTCCTTCGCCTGGCTCCTCTGCCTGCTGGCCGCGCTGCTCGTCTATGCGCCCGCGCTCGGCGGTGAACTGATCTGGGATGACCACTATCTCGTGCAGGCGAATCCCTTCTTTCGCAGCCCGGTTTTCAGCCTCGAAGTCTTCCGGCACTACCTCTTTTTCGACTCCTTTTCCACCTACTACCGCCCGGTCCAGAACTGGTCCTACATGCTCGACTACTGGCTCTGGCGTGGGGACTCGGTCGGCTATCATGCCACCAATATCTTCCTCCACAGCCAGTGCGGCTTCCTGCTTTTCCTGCTCCTGCGCCGGTTGCTGCCGGGGCTGATGCCCGGGGTCGGCGACAAAGAACGCCCTGCCGCCGGTGGCCTCGCCCTGCTCGTCGCGCTGGTCTGGGTCGTCCATCCCATTCACAACGCCGCCGTCGCCTACATCTCCGGCCGGGCGGACAGCCTCGCCGCGCTTTTTGCGCTCGGCGCCTGGCTGCTCACGCTGCGCGCCTTGGAAAAAGGTTCGCCGTGGAAAAAGGGCGCGCTCGGTTTGCTCGCCGCGGTCTCGCTTCTCGTCGGTCTGTGTTCCAAGGAAATCGCCCTCGTCTGGCTCGTCCTCGTGCTCGGACATCTCTTTGCCTTCGATCGCGAACACTCCCGCCGCGCGAAGTGGACCGTCCTCGCCGGGGTGCTCGCCGTCCTCGGCGCCTACGCCGTGCTCCACGCACTGCCCGGTTATCGAGCGCCGATGGAAAACGGTCCCACCTCCCCGTGGGATGCCCGGATTCTCCTCATGCTCCGGGCGCTCGGCGATTACACCTCGCTGATTCTCTTTCCCAGCCAACTTTACATGGAGCGGGCGATTTCCGATCCCGGCATCTATCGGAACATCGCCGCCTGGCGGGAACACGCCCGCTACGAATACCTCTCGATCCTTGGCCTGCTCGCGTTGCTCACCGTGATCTGGCTCAGTGCCAAGGCCGGCCGGGGGCGGCGCCTCCGTCTCTTCGGGGCGGCGTGGTTCGCCGTCGCCTTTCTGCCCATCTCGAATCTCGTCCCGCTCAATGCCGAAGTCGCCGAACACTGGATCTATCTCGCCAGCATCGGCGCGCTGCTTTTCCTCGCCGGCACCGTCCTCGCCCTCCCCGCGCGCGGGCGTCAGGTCAGCACCGTGCTCGCCATTCTGGCGATCGGCGGGCTCGGCACCCGCACCGCGATCCGCAGCGGCGACTGGGTCGATCCCGAGACTTTCTGCGCGCGCACCATTGCCGCCGGCGGCGTCACCCCGCGCATCATCGGCACGCTCGCCTCGATTTATGGCCAGCGCGGCGAGTGGACGAAGCAGGAGAACATCCTCCGCAAAATGGTCGTGCAGTTTCCCGAATACGCGCCCGCGCGCATGAACCTCGGGATCTGTCTGTCGCGCCAGGGCCGCGCCGCCGAAGCCGAGGCCCTGCTCGGGGCCACCCGCGCGCAGGCCGGAGAAATCTCCCGCCAATACCCGCGCACCTGGCCCGCCGCCCTGCAACTCGCGCAACTCCGCCACGACGCCGGCCAGCCCGGCGACGCTCTCCTCATCATCCGCGAAGCCCGTGCCCGATTTCCCGAATCGTGGGAACTGGTCAAAGCCGAAAGCCACCTCCTGCAGGCCAGTGGCGGCCCGTCCGCAGCGCTCCCGCTCGTCACCGCTTTTGCAACGAAACACTGGTGGCATGGCGACGCCCAGATCACGCGGGGCACGCTGCACTTCGCCGCCGGTCAGCCCGACGCCGCCATCGCCGTGCTCGAGAGCGCCAGCCGGCTCGATATCTACGACGGCCGCGCCTACGTCGGCATCGCCGAGATCGAACTCGCCCGCGATCGCGGACCCGCGGCGCTCGCCGCGCAACTCGCCGCCGTGGCGCGCGACCCCGATCAACCGCGCCACTACGCCGCGCTCGCCGGCATCCTGGAAAAACTCGGCCGGCCCGCCGAAGCCCGCGCCGCCCAGCACAAAGCTCAACTTCTCACCCTCGAAGCCGCGCGCGGCTCTTGAAAACTCACTTCCGCACTTCCGGCCCGAAATCGCCCGGCCGGATGTCCACGCTGCCCAACTCGATCAACGACAGCGTGTAAGCCGGATCATTGGGCGGCAGCTTTTTGTACCACGCCGCCTCCACCCCGTCGTAGAACTGGGCGAAGAAAGCGTAATGGCCAGGCCGAATCCACGACGGATATACCACCGACCATTCCTCCACGTGCCGGCCCGCGCCGGCCTCCAGCGCGCAGGCGCCTTTCAGGATGGGATAAAGCTGCTGGCCATCGGAGAGCACCAACATCAACCACGGGAAGCGTTTCCGTTCGCCGGAAAAATCCCACGTCAGCCGCAACTGCACCGCCCCGGGAAGCTGCTTCGTCACTTGCATCCCGGCGAGCGTCGTCTGCTCATCGATCTTCACCGGCCGCTCGGTTGCCGCCGGTCCCATCTGCGGAGCGCCGCGCCGCAGGACCGTCATCGAATTCTTCGCCGCCACCCGCCACGGCACCGGACGCAGGTAATCGTGCAGCAACCGATCGCTGGAAGGCATCACCCCGCCGCCCGGCAAATGGCTCCACGGATGATAATAGCCGGCCACGGTGTTGAAGGTCAGCGTGTCGGCGTAGTCGATGACCACCACGTCCGCGGGCGGCGGCGGCGTGTAGATTTCGGCGCTCAAGGTCTTCAACCCTTTGAGAATGTGGTGCAGCGAGGTCAGTCGTTCGCGCGCCGCCAGATGCGGGAGAAAGCCGAGCCCCGCCGTCACGGCCGCCTCATCGGGAATATCGGCAATCATCTGCGCCTTCCACTCGCGCTCTTCGAGCAGTCGCCCCAGCATCGGCACTTCGGCAGCGATCCGGCGCGCTTCGCCGAAGCGCAAATGAGCCACCGCACAGGCAATCAGCACCGCCGCCGCCACCGGAGTTTGGGAGCGCAGGCGGCGCAGCGCTTCGGCCGCGGCAATCCAAAACAGCGGCAGAAACGGCGCTGGATAATGCGCGCCGAGCGACCATTCCGAGGGGCGGAAGGAAAGCAGGTGCTGCGCAAGCAGCGGCGCGGCGATCAAGAGCCAGCGCCCGCGGAAGAGCGGCAGCAAAAGAAACGGCAGGAGCAGCCCCCAGACCATGTCGCCCTGCGTGAGCGCGGTCCACAGCGCGCCGAATGCGCGTTGCGGTTCGACGAAAAAATTCCGGACGATCTCGCCCGGCGATTTTCCGAGATGCCCGTAGAGCTGCAGATAATCCACATTCCCCGCGTTCAACGCCGGGCTGATCAGCTTCCCGTAAATCAGCAGCCAACCCAGCGCGAGCCCCGCTGGCAGGACATTCCACAAGAATTGCCACGCGCGCCCGCGTTTCCATTCCAACACTGCGAAGACCCCGCAAAACGCGACCAGCAGCAACGCCATGTTTTCCTTCACGCTGAGCACCACGACGAACCACAGCCAGTAGCGCCCGTAACGTTCCGCCAGCCGCGCCTCGATGAGCAGCAGAAGCAGCGGCGCCGCCAGCGCCTCGGGATGGAACTCGTGGATGCCGATCGAAAACGCCGCCGGCGTGACCAGCGTGGCCAGCGCCATGAGGAGCGCGGCCGTCGGTTCCAACTGCAACCGCTGGCCGATCCGATACGCGGTGAAGGGCATCGTCGCAAAGGCCAGCGTCTGCGCGATCACGAAGAGCATCGGGTGCGGCCAGATCGCAAAAATCGGGGTGAGCAGGAAGACGATCGGCTCCGCGTGATTACCCATCAGCGGAACATCGAGGAGCGACACCTGCCACTGCCCGCGCAGCGCCAGCCAGAGCGCCTGCACGTAAAACGCGAGATCGAATGTGCCGTACTGAAACGTCCACCAATGCCACCAGTTCACGGTGAACGTGACCGCCGAAAAGAGCAGCGCCGTCCAGGCGAGCGGACGCAGGGCGGAGCGTTTTTCGGGAGACATCGCGCAGCCTCTTAGCGGGCTGGCGCGTAAATGACAACGCCGCCCCGCTTGACCGTGCGTGGCTTCACTGTTCACTTCCACGCCCATGCTCCGCCTCGCGCTCAAGATGCTCTACGGTGACCGCGCGAAGTATTTCATGCTGCTCTGCGGCCTGACCTTTTGTTCGCTGCTCATGACCCAGCAGGCGTCGATCTTCCTCGGCCTGATGCGCTGGACGACCGCGACGCTGCGCAACATCCAGGTGCCGATCTGGGTCGCGGATGCGAAGGTCGAGCAGGTCAATGAAGTGGTCGCGCTGCGCGACATCGAAGTCGATCGCGTGCGCAGCGTGCCGGGCGTCGAATGGGCCGTGCCGCTGTATTGGGGGCTGCTCCAGGCGCGGTTGCCGGATGGCTCGTTCCAGGCCATCCAGCTCACCGGACTCGACACCGCGACGCTCGTCGGGCGGCCCGGTAAAATGACCGCGGGGAACATCGAAGATTTGCGGCTGCCGAATGCCGTCGTGGTCGATCAGGTCGCGGTCAACAAATTCAAACGCAAGGGCATCGAGATCACAATCGGCAGCACCTTCGAGATCAACGACAAGGAAGCGCGCGTGGTCGGCATCTGTCACGCGGACCAGAGTTTCCTCGGCCAGCCCTACGTCTTTACGACCTACGACCGCGCGCTCGAATACGCGCCGCCGCAGCGCAAGCTGCTCAGCTTCATCCTCGTCCAGCCCAAGCCCGGCGAGGACCCGGCGGAGATCGTGCGGCGCATCGGCGAACTCTCGGGCCTGCGCGCGTTTCGCAGCGAGGATTTCGCCACGCAGACCATCGACTGGTACATCGCGAACACCGGCATTCCGGTGTCGTTCGGAACCGTCGTGCTGCTCGGGATCATCGTCGGCGTGGCCATTGCCGGGCAGACGTTTTACCTCTTCGTCCACGAAAACCTCCGCTTCATGGCGGCGCTCAAAGCGATGGGTGCAAAGACGAGCACCCTCGCGAAGATGGTGCTCCTGCAAGCCTTCGCGGTGGGTTTCGCGGGCTACGGCATTGGCGTCGGGCTCGCCGCGCTCTTTGGTTTCGGCGTGTTGAAAGGCGGGCAACCGCCGTTTTTTCTGCCCTGGCAGGTGCTGGCGTTCACCGGCGGCGTCATCGTTTTCATCTGCTGCCTCGCGGCGGGCATCGGCCTCGTGAAAATCATCCGCGCGGAACCGGCGGTCGTTTTCAAATGAACCATGGCTGAACTCGCGAACGGCATCGCCATCAAAGCGCACGGCGTGACGAAAACTTTCGGCACCGGCGACTCTGCCGTGCCCGCGCTCAAAGGCGTCGATCTCGAAGTGAACTTTGGCGAGATGATGATGATCGTCGGCCCGTCGGGCTGCGGGAAGACGACCTTCCTCAGCGTGCTCTGCGGCACGCTCGGTTTCGATGCCGGCGAGGTGGAAGTCTTCGGCCACAACCTCCGCGAAATGCGCACCGCCGAGATCACGGCTTTCCGCGGCAAAAATGTCGGGTTCATCTTCCAGCAGTTCAATCTCATCCCGACGTGGAACGTCGAAGAAAACGTCTCGATTCCCCTGCTCCTGAACGGCGCCGCGCGCGGCCCGGCGGAAAAGGCCGCCGGCGAATTGCTCGACGCCGTCGGCATCGGCAACAAACGCCGCGCCTATCCGCGCGATCTTTCCGGCGGCCAGCAACAGCGCGTCGCCATTGCCCGCGCGCTGGTCCACGAGCCGCGCCTCATCATCTGCGACGAACCGACCGCCGCGCTCGACGCCGCCAGCGGCCACAAGGTGCTCGAATTGCTCAAATCCACCGCGGTCAAAGCCGACCGCTGCGTCATCGTCGTCACCCACGACAGCCGCATTTTTTCCTTCGCCGATCGCATCGCCGAAATGGAAGACGGGCAGATGAAGTCCGTCCACGGCCGCGGCGAATACCACGCTCAATATGTTTAAGCGACTCTCGTTCTATCTCGCGATCCTCGGCGTCATCGCCGCCGTCGTGCTTGTCAAAAAGGTGCGCCACGTCGATCCGCCGCCGCCGCCGCTCCGCGAGCCGACCGCCGCGCCGTTCGCCAATTCCATCGGCGCCCGCGGCATCGTCGAGAGCGTGGATGAAAATGTCCGCATCGCGCCGGCCATCGCCGCGCTCGTCGCCGAGGTGAAAGTGAAAGTCAGCGACAAGGTGAAGGAAGGTGATGTGCTCTTCGTCCAGGATGCGCGCGACGCGCATGCCATCGTCGCCGCGCAGGAAGCGCAGATCGCCACGCTCCGGGCGCAGATCGAGGAAGCGCAGATCAACGCCGCGGACAAAAAGGACCAGTGGGAGCGCGTGGAAAAACTCGGCGAGACCCGAGTCTCCAGCATCGACGAACGGCAGCGCGCGCGTTTCGCCGCGCAGACCGCGCTGGCCGCGGTCGTCCGCACGCAGACCGAGCTGAAAGCCGCCCAGGCCCAGCTCGCGCGGACCAAAGTGCAGCTCGACTTGCTCACCGTGAAAGCCCCGCGCGACGGCACGATTTTGCAGGTCAATCTCCGCGCCGGGGAATTTGCCGCGCTCAATGCCAGCGAGCCCGCGATCCTGCTCGGCAAGCTCGACGAATTCCAACTCCGCGCCGACGTGGACGAGGACAGCGCCGGCCTCGTCCGCGAGGATTGCCAGGCCATCGCTTACATCAAAGGCCGCCGCGACCAGCCGATCCCGCTGCGTTTCCAGCGCATCGAACCGTACATCGTGCCGAAGCGTTCATTGACCGGCGAAAGCAGCGAACGCGTCGATACGCGCGTGCTGCAAATCATCTTCCGCTTCGACCAGCCCGCCACGCCAATCTACGTCGGCCAGCAGATGGATGTCTTCCTCGAAGCCGCCCCAAAACAAACGCGCCCTTGAATAAACGCCTGTTGTGCGCCATTGATCGCGCCGTGAACTCCCGCGTCCCCCACCTCCGCCTCCTCGCGATGCTCGGCCTTTTGGCCCTGCTCAGCGCGCAGGTTTTCGGTCTGACACGCGGGTATCAGTGCGATTGCACCGGGCAGGTCGAATGGACGGCGCAGGATCATTGCCACGGGCCGCACGACGCCGGTTGCCATGACGACGAAGCGCCCGGGCACGCGCATGACGAGGGCCATGGATCGGGCGAACGCCACGAGCATCAGGAGGTCCGCGACGACGCCGAGGCGCGGTCGCTACCCGGCGTGGTCCCGCTGAATTTCGTGCCGGTGTTGTTGGCCGTTTTCGAAGAAGCGCCGCGCTGGGCGGGGTCGATTGTCGCAAAAACTCCGTGGGCGGATTGGGATGTGGGCACCGGGCCACCGCCCGGCGTGGCCGTCGCGCGGACGACGGTGTTGTTGATCTGAGCATGGGCTGAAGCGGCCTTTCGCCGCCCGCCCTCGATTGTGTCTGCGTGCGGACTTCGCAGGCACCGTGTGTCTGTGCGTCCGTGAACCTTCAACCCCATGCTCTCATGCTCCGATTCATTCTCATTTTTCTTCTCACCGCCGCCTGCGCGCAGGCCGGCGGCGCCGCGCTCAGCGTCGATGGCGCCGCGGATTACGCCCTGAAACACAATCCCACGCTGGCCGCCGCGCGGCTCCGCATCGAGGAAGCGCGCGGGCGGCTGCAAAACAGCGGCCGGCTTTCCAATCCCGAGCTGGAGTTGGACTGGCAGCGCATGACGAGCGGTCAGGAAGGCGCACTCGGCGTTTCGCTGATGCAGCGTTTTCCGCTGGCTGCGCGGCTGCGCCACGAAAAGGCGGTGTCGCGCGCGGAACTCGCCGCCGCCGAGGCGGAGGTGCGTGATGGCGAACGCCGACTGGCCGCCGAGGTGCGGGCGCTGGCGGTGCGGATCGTGGCCTCGCGCGGTCAGCGCGAACTGCGGGCGCGTCTGCAGGAGAACAGTCGTGAGCTGTCTGGCTTCCTGCTCAAGCGGGTCGAGACCGGCGAAGCCGCTGTCGTGGATGCGACGCAGGTCGATCTCGAAACGCAGGTGCTCGAACTTGAAACCCTGCAACTGACCGCCACGGAAATCTCGCTGGCTGGGGAATTGCGGGCGCAATTGGGCGTGGTGGGCGATGTGGCGGTCACGGGGAATCTGCCCGCGCCGAAAAACGTCGGCGGTGAAATAGTCGTCGGTGAACGCCCCGACGTGCAGGCCGCGCAGTATCGCGTGGAAGCAGCGGAAGCCGCGGCGCGAAAGCAGCGCGCGAGCCGCTGGGAGGATGTCGGCCTCGGTGCCAGCTATTTCCGCGAGCGCATCGTGGATGAACCCGAGCCGATTGAAACGGATCACCTCATCGGCTTGCGAATGAGCATCCCGCTCCCGCTCTGGAACAACAACGCCGGGCGCATTCGCGAGGCCGAAGCCGCCGCCGCCCGCGCCGCACAGGAAGCGGAAGCGGTGCGCTTCACCGCCCGCACGGAGGTTTCCGCCGCGCGTCGCGAAATGACCGCGCTGGGCAAACTGGTCACCCAACTCGATACGCAACTCATCCCGAAAGCCACGCAGATCGAAGACCAGATTCGTCAGCAATATTCCACCGGCCAATCGCCGCTGACCGACGTGCTCCGCGCGCGCAGCCGGCGCCTCGATCTTCAGCGCCAGCGCCTTGATGCCCTGCGCGACTACCATCTCGCCCGCGTCCGCTACGAAGCTGGCGCGAGCGTATCCAAAGGAGTGGCGCGATGAGCGCCGGCCTGCTGATTACCAAGGCGCTACTCAGTGGCGCCTTGATCGTCGCCATCGGCGAAATCGCCAAACGCAACAACACCGCGGCGAGCATCGTGCATTCGCTGCCGCTCGTCTCGCTGCTCACGCTCATCTGGCTCTACGCCGGGACGCGCGACACGGCGCTGATCGGGCGGCACATGACGGGCACGTTTTTCTTTGTCCTGCCGACGCTGCCGATGTTCCTCTTCGTGCCGGGGCTGCTCCGGCTCGGCTGGGGATTCTCGCCCGCGCTTGCGGTCGGCGTAGTCATCACGATTGCCCTCTATTTCCTCACCTTCCGGCTACTCCAGGCGGCGGGCATTCAACTCTGACGCACAACTTCTTCTTCCGCATGAATCGCTCACTCCTTCTCTTTTTTTTCGTCGCCACTGCCGTCTGGGCGGCGGAACCGGACCGCAAAGCGAACACCGTCGTCCTCAACGAAATCGCGGTGAAAAATCTCGGGATCGAGACTATCGAAGCCGAGGAGCGGACGTTTGAGGAAACGGTCTTCACGCTCGGGCGGATCAAGGTCGCGCCAGGACACCGCGCAGTCGTGAGCAGCCGCGTGCCGGGACGCGCGCTGGAGGTCGCGGCGCACATCGACACGCGCATCGAGAAGGGTGCGGAAGCCGTGCTGCTCGAAAGCCGGCAACCGGGCGATCCGCCGCCGACGATCAAACTCGTCGCGCCGATTTCCGGCCTGGTCGCGGAGGTAAAAGTCGTGCCGGGCCAGCCGGTGAATGCCGAGGATTCGTTGATCGAGATTATCGATCTCAGCCACGTCCACGCGATGGGGGCGGTGCCGGAGCATCTTGCAGGGAAACTGAAAACTGGCATGAAAGCGCGCATCCGTGTGGCTGCGCTGCCAGAGCGGGAGTTCCTCGCCGAGCTGGCGCACATCGGGGCGGAAGTCGATGAGGATAGCGGCACGATCGAGGCCGCATTTCATGTCGAAAACGAGGACTACGCGCTGCGGCCCGGAATGCGCGCGGAGTTTTCGCTGATCGTCGCGGAGCGCGACGTCGTGATGAGCATCCCGCGGGGCGCGGTCGGCGGCGACGTCAGCGGGCGCTATGTGTTCATCAAGGATTACGAGATCGAACATGCCTTCGTAAAAACGCCGGTGCGGCTCGGCCCGCAAAACGAGCAGTTCGTCGAAGTGCTCGAGGGGCTGCTGCCCGGCGATGAAGTCGTGACGAAGGGCGCGTACCCGCTGTCTTTTTCCGGCAAGGGATCGGTGTCGCTGAAGGAAGCGCTCGATGCCGCGCACGGCCATCCGCACAACGAAGACGGCAGCGAGATGACCAAGGAAGAAGTCGCCTCGCAAGGCACCGGTGGCGCGCACGGTCACGATCACGCGCCCGGTCCGTCGCCGCTGCTGATCGCGTCTCTCGCCGGCAATGCCCTGCTGCTGGGTTTGCTCGCGTTCACCGGCCGGAAACCGAAGTCCCGGGAGGTTCAACTTTGATTTGGAGAATCGCCACTCTCTGCCGCACTACGCTCCAACTCGGCAGCGATGCTTTCCACCTGCGTGCGCAGTGGTTCGAGATGGTCCGTGACCACGTCCCAAAGCTTGCGCCACTCGATGTCGAAGTAGTCGTGGACGAAAACGTGCCGCGTTTTCTCAATGGCATTCCACGGCACTTGCGGATGGGTTGCTTTCAGCTCGGCGGTCGTTTTGAAAACCGCTTCGCCGATGATCTCGACCTGCTTGAGCGTGTAGAGGCGAATCACCTCATCCGCTTCGAAAATCTCGAAGGTCGCCGGCTGGTGCCGCCGCACTCCGGCGATTGCTTCGAGAATGTCGCGCAGGCGCTCGAGGTCGCGGCGCGCTCGCTTCATAGCGGGACGAGGTCGCGCTCGATCGCGGCCCGCAGCCGCGGGCGCATCGTGGAAAAATCCCGGACGACGTGCGTCTTGCAGCCCAGCAGCCGCGCCAGCGCCTCTTCAAATCCAAACTGCTGCGCGAACACGTCCCAACCGGTCGCGCGAGGAAATCTCGCGAGCACATCCACGTCGCTCGTCTCGTCGTCATCCCCGCGCGCCACGGAGCCGAAAAGCCGCACGTCGGTCGCGCCGTGCTCGGCGGCGAGGGCGAGGATGGCCTCGCGGTGTTGCGCGATGAGTTCCCGTTTCGACATGTCCGCAGTGTGGCGCAAGGCGCAAACCACCGCAATTCCCGCTTTCCCCGGCCATGCTGAATAGCCTCATCCGCCTATCCCTGCGTCATCGTCCGCTGGTCCTCGCGGCGGCGCTGCTGCTGGTCGTCTTTGGATATCAGACAATGCGCACGCTGCCGGTCGAGGTTCTGCCGGACCTCACGAAACCCACGGTCACCATCCTCACCGAGGCGCCGGGCCTCGCGCCGGAGGAAGTCGAGGCGCTGGTCACCCAGCCGCTCGAAAGCGCGGTGCAGGGCGTGAGCGGACTCGATCGCCTGCGGTCGAATTCCGATGTCGGCCTGTCGCTGGTCTTCGCGGAATTTGCCTGGGGCACGGACATCTACCGGGCACGCCAGCTCGTGCAGGAGCGGATGCAGGCGGTGCTTTCCACGCTGCCCGCCGGCACGCGCCCAGGCCTGACGCCGGTCTCTTCGCTGATGGGTGAAATCCTGCTCGTGGGCGTGCGGAGCAAGGACGGTTCGGTGGCGCCGATGGATCTGCGCACCCTCGCCGACTGGACGATCCGGCGCCGGTTGCAAAGCATCGGCGGCATCGCCGAGGTGCTGACCATCGGCGGCGGCGTGAAACAAATTCAGGTGCAGCCCGATCCTTATCGACTGCAGGCGCACGGCATCTCGCTCGGCGAATTGCGCGCCGCGGTCGATGGCGCGGCCGGGAACGCGACGAGCGGTTTTCTCCAGGCCGGGCCGCAGGAAATCATGGTCCGCAATCTGGCCATGACGACGGACCTCGCGGAGATCGCGAGCACGGTGATCAAAACCGCCGGAGACCGGCGCATCCTCATCTCCGACGTGGCCACGATCAGCCTCGGCGTGCAGACGATGCGCGGCGACGCGAGCATTGCTTTCCCAGGCGATAAAGTCGGCACGCCCGGCGTGGTGCTGAGCATCGATAAAGCGCCCGGCTTCGACACGCTGAAGCTCACGGAACAGATCGAAAAAGCGCTCGAAGAACTGCGGCCTACGCTGCCCGCCGGCGTCGAGCTCGGGCTGATGTTCCGGCAGGGCGACTTCATCGAACACGCCATCGGCAACCTCAAGGAAGCGATCCGCGACGGCGCGATCATGGTGACGATCGTGCTGTTTTTGTTCCTGCTGAATTTCCGCACGACCTTCATCACGCTGACCGCGATTCCGCTCTCCTTCGCGATCACCATCCTCGTCTTCAAGTGGCTCGGCGTGAGTGTGAACTCGATGACCCTCGGCGGCCTCGCGGTGGCCATCGGCATGGTCGTGGATGATGCGATCGTCGATGTAGAAAA